>JAIWHQ010000029.1:0-11775 GCA_048629575.1 Thermoplasmatota archaeon
GGCATTTGTCATTATTCCATTGGTTGTTTCAATGTTATTTAAAATAGAGGTTTTCTTGTTCTGTGTTTTGCTTCTAGTTTGGATGTGGGCGTATTCTTCTCCTCCTTTGAGATTGAAAGGAAGACCTGGATTAGATGTTATCTGGCATTTCTTTGCATTTGTTCTTCTTATACTATGGGGTTCTCTTATTGCAGGCTCTATAGACCTTATTAATTGGTTAGTTGCAATTTCTTTTGGAATATGGAGCCTTATTGCTCAAGTTTGGAACCATATCAGCGATTATTCTTTTGATAAAGATAGTGGAACGGTGACGTTTGCGGTCTGGGCAGGGCTTGATACCGCAAAAACAGCTCTAAAAATGATTGTACTGCTTCATACGATTTTTCTCATTCCACTTATTGTATTATATTCGTTAAGTTATCTTTCCACTATTATCATTTTAATTGGAGGCGCGGTAATTACGTTATTTGGAGTAAAACCAAAAAAAGATTTCCCAATTTCCCCTACTTATTACACCCCCTTTGTATTTGCGGGAGTCGTGTATCTTAGTTGTATAATTTATCATATTTGGATGTTACTTGGTGAACCAATCATTAGGTTACTACCCTTTGTTGATTTTTTCCAATAGGGAACATCAAAAAGGAATTCTACAGTTTTTTAGAACGTTTTCCATTTTTAGGATATCTGTTCAACATGCTGTTTTGGTTTGTCAACTATATCTATTTCAGCGCATTAAGCTTTGAAGTTATAGTTGCATCTTTATCTCTTCGATCATCAATCTTTAGTTCTGTAATAACCCGCTCTGCACCAGCAGCAAGAACTGCATTGTGTGCCTTTTCGACAACATCAAAAAGAGTATTCAAATCTTCAGTTTCAATTACTGTTGACATTGCATTTGTTTCAAATTTTACCTGTTCTTTTTTAAGAGTTTCAAGTACCAGTTTTACATATTTACTGACACTGACTTGTTTTCCAACAGGTGCAATACTTAGTTGAGCAATAATCATATTTTCACTCCTTTTTTGCTATCAACAGACTGTTAATTAAATCTTACTCAAGCATTATTCGAATGATTCTTTTATTTTTTTAACAGCATCATCAATGTTTTCCAAGGTCGTTGCATATGAAAATCTGAGGTATCCCTCGCCATAGGGACCAAAAGCAGTACCTGGAAGAACAGCTACTCCAGCTTTGTAAAGAAGATGATCAGCACACTCCTGAGAAGTCATTTTAGTTTCTGTAATATTTGGGAACGCATAAAATGCACCTTTAGGTGTTAAGCAAGTAAAGTCAGGTATTGAGTTGAGACCTTTAACGATTCTATCTCTTTTTTCTTTAAATCTCGCCATCATTTCTGGTATGAAGCTTTGGTCTCCAGTAAGTGCCTCTACACCAGCCCATTGTGTAAACGCTGCAGTACACGATACAGCACTTACTAAAAAATCATTGAGTCTTTCAGCCATACTTTGTGGTACAACCATATACCCAAGTCTCCAGCCAGTCATGGCATAATATTTGGAGAATCCATCTAAAAGTACAGTTCTTTCTTTAGCTTCATCTCTTGCAGTTGGACTATAATGAGTTGTATCATAAGTCATTTTTGAATATATCTCATCGGATACTACAAAAACATCATGTTCCTCAGCTAGCTCTGCGATGTCATCTAATTCAGATTTAGTCATTACAGATCCTGTTGGATTCTGAGGAGAATTAACAATTATAAGTTTTGTTTTTTTTGTAATTCTATCTTTAATATCATCAGGATTCATACGAAATTCATTTTCTTCCAAAAGAGGGACAAGAACACTCTCTGCGCCTAAAAACGACGTGACTGACCCATATGTTGGATAGCCAGGGTCCTGATAAATTACTTCATCACCAGGATTGACAATAGAAAGCATTGAAAAAAATATTCCTGGTTTTAACCCTGGAATAATAACAACTTGCTCAAGATCTGGCCGAAAGCCTCTTGTCTTCTCCACCTCGTCCTGCACTGCTTTTCTAAGTTCTAAAAGCCCGATTGAAGGAACATAATGTGTCTTTTTATCTTGAATGGCTTTAATTCCAGCTTGAGCAACATTTTTAGGGGTCTCCATATCTGGCTCCCCGATTTCAAAATGAAGAATGCTTTTACCCTGCCGCTCTAATGCTTGAGCCTTTGCCAGCACTTCAAACGCTGCCTCTCCATATATCCTACTTGCCCCTTTACTTAATTCCACCATTTTAAATCACCATCATTACCTAATATTTACGCGTAATTTTCTAATTCAAGTTCTTTTAATTTTTTATTGGTTGGCACACCATCTTTATTCCATCCACGGAGAGAATAATACTCCTGAAGACTATTTTTAAAATCATCAGCAGGCAACACAATATCTTTAACAGGGCCCTTTGTAAATGAGTCCTTGAAAAACCTGACTGAAACTGTATCATCAGCAGGATCAAGTCCCTCTCTGAGATTAAACAATCGGATAAGGTTCCATATCCTCTCACCAGACTGCAGATAACTTTCAACATTGTGGTTGAATCCAGAGGCAAGATTCCACATAGCTACACAGTCTTCTTCAGATATAGGTGCAAAATCACATAGTACCAGTGAAAAGAATGCTGCTCGTTCATCCTGAACGGACTTGACAAGTTTTGCCTTCTTTTCAAAAGAAAATCTATCATAATCAGGGTTATTTATTTCAGTTGTAACAGTCCAGGCTCTCTGATGACATCCACCCCGATCAGACGTTGCGTAAGCAAGACCCATACCAAAGCTGCCACGTGGATCATAACCAGGGATTTCTAGTCCTTTTGCATGTACTGCATATCTTTGAGAATTTTTTCCTAACTTCTCTGCAGCAAGTCGCACGCCCTCAGCTAAAACATCACCAGCTTTTCCATTCCTATATGCAATGTCATGTATGAGTTTGGATAGCTCCTCTGTCTTTCCCCAGCCAATATTATTTCCTGCTAAATCATCAATACTTAGTGCCTTTTTTTCATATGCTTCAACTGCAAAACCTAAAACTCCGCCAAGGGAGATAGTATCCATTCCAAGCTCATTGCATCTTTCATTGAGAAAGGCTACATCCTCAACACTTTCTAGCCCAAGGTTTGAGCCCATAAGCGCAAGAGTCTCATATTCTGGTCCAACAAGTGAAATCCCTTTATACGGTCCTGATTTGATGGATGATTTGTTCCAACATGCAATCACACAGTTATAACATGCTCCGGAGCCATCAACAATTCTTTTTTGCATCGCATCAGCATTGATTGCATCACCAGATTCAAAGTATCCTTCCTGATAGTTCCTTGTCGGAATAAAACCCCAGTCATTAACTGGTTTGACCCAATATGGCGTTCCATATTTCCTCCGTATGGGAACAAAATCGTTTTCCTGAATCTTTTTCAGCACCTCTTTAGCCTTAACATGAAATGCTTCAGAATCATGCAAGGGTACTTTTCCACTTCCAGTAATTGCAATAGCTTTGAGGTTTTTGGAACCCATGACTGCACCAGGTCCACCTCTTCCTGCATGTCGATGTCCATCTACGGTGATAGCTGAAAACTTAACAAGATTCTCTCCAGCAGGTCCAATAACTGCAGTTTTTGCTTTTCCTTCAGTTTTTTGTAACCAGTTATGAATACTAAGGCATTCTTCGCCCCATAGTTTAGAAGCATCTTTAAACTCAACGGAATCGTCTTTTATTACGATGTAAACTGGAGTTTTGGATCGTCCGTTGAGTATGATGAAATCCCAGCCTGCCTTCTTCATCTCAGCAGCAAAGCTTCCACCGAAATGAGAGTCTAAAAAAAGATTGGTTTGAGGAGATTTTGTAACTACGGTTCCTCGACCCGAAGTCTGGGTGCGGGTACCAGTAAGTGGCCCGGTTGTAAACATCAAGATATTCTCTGGTGATAGTGGATCAGTTCCCTTAGGAAGTTTATCAAATAGAATTTTTGCTCCAAGTCCTTTTGCCCCTATGAATTTCTTTGCAGCAGTCATATCTGTTTTTTCGACAGTTGTAGTATGAGTCTTTAAATCAATAACGAGCATTTTTCCGGTGTATCCGCCATTCACTAAATCACACTCCACATATCAAAGATTAAGATAATTTTCGGTTTATCTCCAAAAGATCAATAAGCAATGAAAAACCAGTTTCACGACGACCTGCACCAGGGCCAACAATTGTTACTGGACCTAATTCGTCAGTATAATATGTTAATGCATTAATGGCTTCACAGACACCAGCAAGTGGATCACTGAGAGGCAGCTTTTCTGGTGACACCTTTGCCTTAACAGAGCCATCTGACTGAATCTCTGCACTTCCGATAAGTTTCCATCGTTTTCCCTCAGCCTTTGCCTTCTTCACATCTTCTCCAGTGATTCCAGTTATGCCTTTTCTTTGTACATCGTTTACGGAGAGATTCTTTCCAAGGACTACATTAGACAAAATAACTACCTTACCAAGAGCATCTAAACCTTCTACGTCTCCTGTTGGATCGGCTTCAGCATATCCAAGTTCTTGTGCCTTTTTTAATGCATCGTCATACGACATGCCTTCTTCCATCCGGGTGAGGATGTAGTTGGTTGTACCATTCAATATACCTTTAAAGCCGGTGATTTTGTTTCCTGCAAGAGTGAATTTGGCGAGATTTAACACTGGAGTTCCAGCAAGTACAACACCTTCGAATCCATAATGTACATTATTTGACGCAGCAAGATCTAATAGCTCCATAACTTGTTTTACAACAGGTCCTTTGTTTGTAGATATTACATTTTTTCCTGCATTAAGAGCCGCCTTGATGTGTGTAAGGGCAGGTTCTCCTGTTTTGACATCGGTATACGTAACCTCTATAACTGTATCAGCATTGGTCTCTTGAATAGTAGCCATGCTATCCATCCCCTTAACTCCTGTTGGATATTCGTCAAGTTTTTTACCCTCTTTTACCAGCTCAAGTATTTTTTCCATATCAAGACCATCTTCATCATAGACTGCTCCTTTCATAATATCAGAAATAGCTACTATTTTGAAGTGAAAGTCGTATTTTTCTCCCAGCATATCTTTTTTTTCCAGAAGTATTTCTGTCAGGCCTTGACCTACTGTTCCAAAACCAATAAACGCGATTTTAAACTGCATAACTTATGCCTCTCTGTGATGAAGTGTAGGTGCAGCAATAAACGTCAGTCCTTTTTCAGTCAATGCCTTTGCGGTGTTGTTTATCGTCTCATGTTTATCCAGGTAGTTTTGAGTGAGAGCAGGCATTAGTCCTTTCTCATCAATATCTTTCTTAGGTAAGAAATATTCAGCGATATCTGACGGGTGTTTTCTTTTCTGTTCCACTGAAATCTCCCCGCCTTCATGTTTAGCACTGATATTCTTTACTTTTGAAGCAATCTCTAAAAGCTCGTCTCTTCGATCATATGGTTGGATGACAATGCTTTTCCATGTCTCAAAAATGTGATGTTCAAATCTGACAAAATCTTCAAGACCAAGAGATTTTCTGATGTCGGCGCTGAATTCAATAGTTGCATTGTCCACTGAGTTGGAGAAATTAAATCCAATAAGTGATGTGGAACCATCTTCTCTACAGAACATTCGAGCAGCCATAAGCGTCCAAAACACAGCATACGGGTTATCGTTTCCCATGTAGACGGAAATCTTAAATTCTATATCTATCCCCAGTTTATGCATCATATATCCTAAAAGTATAGTCCCAGGATTAATATTTAATACCTGCTTCACGCCATAGTTTGTATAATAGTAAAGAAACTCATCTACCCATTTAATTGGGTGATCATTTGGTTGGCCAATACCTCCAAAATAGCCGGTTATTGTTTCTGGGCCACCAAGATGAACGTTAGAGCCATCAGTACCTTTTGTATCAAGTGTTTCGCACCAGCTTGCTCCTAAGATTTGCATAGCTGCACTCATTGCCAAAAGATCATTGTCTTCCTCCTGCTCCTTCATACATCGCACCCGAATAAAACGACCAGGCATCAATTCTTTTTTCTCTACTGCCTGACGAGCCTGAGCCATAAAAAACGGGAAATACTGACATGCACTTATCTCTAAAGTAACTGCAAAATCCTCGTTGAAGCTCATTGTTTCAACCTTATCACCCAAGATTGCCCTACGGTACTCATCAACAGTAATGAAAGCACCGTTGTCTTTTTGCTCTATCAGCCACTCTAGATCTTTCACATAGGATGATTTTTTCTCCCGCAGCCGTTCCATGAGATTTTCAATTTTGCCTGATTCTTTGGCCTTTCTATTTATTTCCTCAGGTCCACCATATTTTTCGATTACTGCCAAAAGATCATTGACTAGTTTGTTTTTAGGATCCATCAAAAAGGCGTTTATTTCATCAAGTCTTTTATTTTCTATAGCTAATTTGCTTCGTATACCATTAGACATGTATAAATTCCTCCCTAAACCAATATAATTCTATTGTTTACAGGGGAGGCAATTAAAACAGAGCTATAAATAATGTTTGTTTTTCTATTTCCAATGACCTAAATAAATCACATTTCTTCTAAACACATTTATCATGTGGAATAAAAATGGAGCGAGAAACAATTAGTGGGAAAAAGCTATGTTTATTCTTCGGAAAAATCTTCTTTCATAAATTTAAACTTTTCCTTGTCCAAATCCTTAATTTCTTGTTTTACAATATCAAGAATCCCGACAACAGAGATAATAC
Organism: Thermoplasmatota archaeon; assembly: GCA_048629575.1. Lineage (GTDB taxonomy): Archaea > Thermoplasmatota > E2 > DHVEG-1 > DHVEG-1 > JAUWYM01. Next base: position 6,694 of record JAIWHQ010000029.1, read on the forward strand.
TTAATTTTGTGCTATAGCTTTGACAAGATTTAACTAGTTCTCCATATAGTCTTGTCTCCATTGATTTATATTCATCTAATTGCAGCTTTTCACCTGCATGTGATCCTTCGTTTTCCATCATTAACATCAAGATATGTAATGCTTTATTGATTTATATTATTATTTCAAAAACTAAGTCCAAAGAGAGATGATGTTCGTCTAGTTTGTTTTGAGTTTTTTGTTCATAAATTGTTCTAGTTTATCAAAGGCTTTCTCTAATGTCTCTAGTTGCGGGAGGATAACTGCTCTAAAATGATTTTTACCATATGTTGAGCAGAAACCTGATCCATGAACAACCAAAACATGTGTTTCATGCAGTAGATCCAGAACAAACTCTTTATCATCCTTCCAAAGACCGTTTTCCATCGCCTCAATTTTTGGAAATATGTAAAATGCACCATCTGGTTTTGCCGTTGAAATACCCTCAATTTCATTAAGTCGTTTATAGGAGAAATCACGGCGTTTTCGTAGTTTTTGGTTCACCGTTTCAATATGGTTTTGTGGACCTTTTAACGCCGCAATACACGCACGTTGACAAACAGAACTTGCACAAAGTCTCGAGCGTGCAATGCGCATAAACGCATCTTGTATTTCATCAAGTTCACCTGAATGATAAAAGAGAGTATAGCCTACCCTCCATCCAGGGACAAGATATACTTTGGAAAAACCATTAAACGTTATTACTGGTACATCTTTTGCAAGAGCAGCTGTTGCATATTGTTTCCCGTCAAATGTGATGTCATCATAAATTTCATCAGAGATAACTGGGAGCTTATACTCACCTGCAAGATCAATAATATTTTTTATAACATTTTTTGAATATAACGCGCCTGTTGGATTATTTGGGTTAATAAGAACTATTCCTTTCGTACGTTTTGATATCTTCTTTCGGATATCTTCCACATCTGGCTGCCATCCCTCTTCTTCGATACAACGATATGCAACAGGTTCAGCGTTGTTAAAACGTGTGATGAGTGTATATTGCGGATAGGTCGGTCCAGGTATTAAAAGTTCATCACCAGGATCAAGTGACGCATTGAGAAGTATTTGAAGGGATTCAGTAACGCCTGTTGTTATACAGAGATCATCAGGAGTATAAGTGACATTATTTCTCTTTTGTTCCCGTTCAACAATTCCCGTTCTCAGCTCCAAATATCCCTCTGAAGGACTGTACCCATTATGTCCTTCATTTGCAGCTTCAAAGAGAGCATCTTTCATATGCTGCGGAGTATCAAAATCATATTTATTTGGATCGCCAATATTTAGGTGTAAAACAGGGATGCCTTTTTTCTCTAATTTCTTTGCAGGAAGAACCACATCTCTTATCGCATAAGAAACTCCTTGTGAACGCTTCGATGCTTTTATCATAAAAATCAAGTAATCCCTCATAGAAATTTTACATAAATAGTTGATGGTCACTCAACATATCATAATTTGATAAAAACAACAAGCCTTTCTTAGCAAGAATCCTCTTTTACGGTACATTGAAATATATGTCTATCCTTTAGATATCTGATATCTTCGGTAACAAGAACTGAGGAGCCGTTTTTTCGTTTATGAATAGTTTTTAAACGAACAATTCCTTGTTTTTTGATTTGCTTTATTTTCTTTTCAATACCATCTTTATCTTCTATTAAATCAAAATCTGCAAGATTAAGAAGCAGTATCTCATCCTTTTTATAACCAAGTTTCTTATCGATATTCTCACTGCAGTCGACAATATTTGCCTTTTCATCAAAAAGAAACATATAATCAAATTCTTCTTCAGATTGCTTTGCTTTTAATTTTTCTTCTGTACGAATAAGCTTTTCTTGGATGCCGCTTAGTTCATTAAAAACATGGGGAGATTTTATTCTCATCTCCCGAAGTCTCTTATTTTTCTGAATCAATTCCTCAATTTTCAGTTCAGACTGTATATGAGTAGTGATATCTTTATGTATCCCGCGGTATCCTCGAAAATCACCCTCTCCATCAAATACGGGAACAGCATTAGTAAAGATGCGAACCTTGCTCCCATCTTTATGAATATAATAATTCTCAAGTTTATGTATCGGCTCCTGCTTTTCACTGGCATCTTTAAATACTGCTTCAGTTTTTTTTGCTTCTTCAGAAGGCATGAGTTCAAAAACAGATTTACCTATAACCTCTTCTGGCGTATATCCTAATGTTTCGGCAACCTTTGCAGAGCAAGCGATATACACACCTTTTGCATCAGTCTCCCACGCCCAATCATCAATATTTTTTAACAGATCTTGGTATTTTTCTTCAGCTACTTCTTTTGCTTTTAGTGTTTCTTCGAATATCTCTCCTTTTTTTACTCCCACCTTTTGTATCGCTAGTTTTAAGCTCGTCATGACTCTATTAAGTGATTCTGTCAGGTTATTTATTTCAAATATTTCACTTCTTTCTAGTTCAACATCAAGATTTCCTTTACTTATCTCATCAATGTTTTTTCTCAGTTTTTCCAAAGGTAGTGAAATAAAATACGTCATAACAAGCGCAACAATAAACGTGCTAACAAGAATAAGCCCAAGAAACGCCGTTGCAACTTGAAAGTCTACAAAACCACCAATAATGCCAACAGGTATCATAGAGATCGTCAGGCACATCATTATCAGTAATACTTTAAGTCTCATTTTTCCACCTTTTTAACGTCTCTTCACCTTGTTTCTCGTACAATGTATCGGGTTTTTCTTTAATAGTTTCGTTACCAAAGATTTTTCCAATATTTCTTTTGAATTTATCGGCGTTTGTATCATTTAATATGCTGAGTTCCTGCAGTGAATCAATATATTCTACTATGTCTTTTTGTCCTGTTGCATGTTTGTTTTTTAAATCATCAAATTCGACAAGTCCCATGGGACCTAATATTTCAGCAAATTCTTCTTTTATTTTGTTTTCTATATCTGTTTTTGATGAGAACAGTACTTTTATCGGTTCAATCTCTTCTACGGGTTTAAGTGGAACGGTAAAATAAAAGGTACTACCCGCATCTACTTCACTTTCAACCCATAATTTTCCTTTTTGCGATTCAATAATACCACGGCAGATAGCAAGACCAAGGCCTGTACCACCATGGTTTCGGTCGAGATGTCCTTCTATCTGATAAAATGGTTCAAACACCCGCAGTTTATCTTCAGGTGTCATTCCTACACCATAATCTTTAATGCTAAATAAGATATGACCTTTTTTGGGTACAGCAGCTACTTCGATTTTACTATTATCTTTCGAAAATTTTATAGCATTATGTGTTAAATTTCGTAACACTTGACTTACTCGATCAGAATCTACCTCAATTATTGGCAGATCAGAGGTATTAATGACAAGCTCAATGTTTTTTTCTTTAGCAAAGCCTTCTAAAAAGTTGATAGTTTCTTCTATGGTTTCATTTAAATCAGTTTTTCTAAAAACAAATTTTAATCGTGCTGCCTCGATTCTTGAGACTTCTAAAAAATCCTCAAATATTCTATTAAGTTTTTCTGCATTTCTCAGGATAATTTCTACACTTTCTTTTTGTTTATTTGTAAGTTTTCCAAAATATCCACTTTCAAGCATCTGAAGTTGCGCTTTCATCGGTGTTATTGGCGTTCGTAATTCATGTGAAGTTATGCTTAAAAACTCAGATTTAGCCTTGTCAATTTGTCTTCGTTCCTCATCCATTTTACTTAAAGCCACTGTCGTTTTATTGATTGCATGACCAAGTTGTTCTATCTCATCATTTGTGTTGATATCTGTTCGGATATCAAAATTCCCTTTCTCTATTTCTTGAGTTGCTTTGTGAAGAGCAACAATTGGTTTTGAAATAGAGCGCGATACCATAATACCGATAATAGTTGCATCGATTGCAATGAGTGCAATAATGATCACAGCAGCACCTTGTAACAGTGCAAGTTGATCGTAAAATATTTCTGATTCTTCATAAAGAAAAGAAGTGGAAATTGAATAAAAATAATAGATACCCATTGTTGGTGCAACGATTCCTACTATTAGAAAAAGAAGGGTTATTCTTCTGTTAATTTTCCCGAATAAAAACTTCTTAAGTTCAAATGGTTCCTTACCCACTCAACACACCTTTTTTAAAGTTTTTATGTATTTTGAGGCGAAATATGCAATTATGTTTTTCCTAGCAGCTCATGACGCAGCTGAATCATATGAAGATTTACGCCCATTTCTTCAATTCGTAAAAGACAATTCTTTTCTAAAGAGTTTTTAAACTCATTTATGAATTTTTGTCCTAACTTCCCCCCTAAAGAGTCGATGATTTCTTCTAAGAGCTTTTGAATTGCTCTTCTGACATCTGTTTCGCTAATTTCATCGAGATTTGTCATGATGCTGACATCACATAATTCATCAGACTCTACAGGATTAATTCTAATGTGTTTTAGAAAAACATATTTGGTATCAATCTTTTTTAGAAAGGAATTCATGGCAAATACTGCATAGCGTTGCGTACTTGCTTGACTCATCACAGCAATTAGTGCCTTTATCACATATTTGAATACTAATGAGTTCCCAAATTGTTTTTTCTTTAGATTTACACCCATTTCTTCAAGTTTTGTTCGATAATCTGAAGTAAGTTGTCTTTTAAACTCATCAATATGTAACGGTTTGCCGTTTTCTCCTAAAGATCTGTGCACTCCAACAATAATATCTTCGATTGCTTTGCCTACATGGGTTGGCTCTAATCTATCTATTTCCTGACCGACATTGATTTCATTTTCACCAAGTGTATATCGTATGTCAACCATAGTGATATTCTTCAGAAAATCATATTTATTTGCATATTCTTCAATAAGTTTTGTTACTGTAGAAATTGCAAAGTCTCTGCCGATTTCTTTCTCTATGAGAGCAATTAGTGTTTTTAGAACCCGGCGGAAAACATCAGAATTTTTAATGGTTAATGTTCTTGTCTGTTTTTTGTCGACCTCAAAACTAAATTGCATGAAATCAAGATCAACGCCCATGTTTCTTAGCGCTATTCCGTAATTTGGACCGATTTTATTTTTGATTTCTTTTACAAAGAAGAATCCTGCATCTTTCCCC
>JAIWHQ010000030.1:0-11406 GCA_048629575.1 Thermoplasmatota archaeon
TCTGTTCCTCACCATCAACTAGAGAAGATGCAGTAGTACCTATTTATGCATTCTTTGCGGTTGGCTGAAAGTAAAAAAATCAGCAGCCATATAAGAAGCAATAATAATTATGGAGATGAGGAATATGAAAGTCGATTTAAATGAAGTACTCCGGGAACTTTCAGAAATGTATGATGAGGATAGTTCCGATACCTATGTCACTCTTTATCTTAAAAAAGATGCGTTAGATCAAAAATTTTTAGAAAGAAGAGAAAAAGCATGCAGGTCTCTTCTCAAAGGAGATGAAAAAAAAAATTTTACAGATACTATGGAAGCAATCAGAGAGTTTCTTAAGAAAAATGTTTCTGCAAATATCGCAATTTTTGCCTCTCATAAATATAACGTTCTAAAAACTGTATCACTTCCTGTTGAGATAGATAATTCACTTATTGTTGATTCCTCACCATATATTCGTCCTCTCGCACGAATTCAAGATGAATGGGAGTCATTTACACTTGTGCTTCTTAGTTCAAATTATGCAAAAATATATTCACTTTCACTAGGTGAGATAGAGTATGAAAAAAATCTTTCAAAAGACATCATGAATAGACATAAAAAAGGTGGATGTTCCCAAGCACGTTTCCAAAGGTTGAGGAAGGGTGCGATCCATGCGTTTTTAACTGAAGTTGTAGAAGCGCTTGAAAAAATTGCAGACAAACGGATTGTTCTCGCAGGGCCAGGTACTTCAAAAATACAGTTCAGAGATATGCTTCCAAAATATCTTGCGGAAAGAATTGTTGATGTCATTGATATAAGTATTGATGATGAAAAAGAACTGTTGAAAGAATCTGTTCGCCTTATTTCTGAGAGGGAAGAACAAAAAAGTCGTGAATCAGTACAGCAGCTAAAGGAAGAGATTCTTAAGGATGGTCTTGCAGCTTATGGAGCAGAGGAGACATTGCAGGCGGTGAAAAATGGGCAGGTTGAACTACTTATTGTTGAAAAGGATTATAAAATAAAAGGATGGATTTGTGAGAATTGTCAGATAGTTAAAGAAGGTTCTGTAAAAGAATGCCCGTATTGCGGAGGCTCTGTTTCTGAAGTGGATGTTATAGAAGAGATTTTAGAGTTTGCAGAAAGAACAGATGCGGATGTTGAATTTACCGATGATGAAGAAATCGCCGATCTTGGCCATATTGGCGCGATTCTTCGATACAAGTAACTCTTTCACAAAACGTATTTAAAATCTCAAAAGATGAGGCTTTTTAGGAGTACAGTTATGACGTATAGAATAGGAATTAGACGAGAAGATAAAAACAAGTGGGAACGACGTGTTCCATTAATTCCAGAGCATGTCAAAGAATTCAAGGAAAAATATGGTGTTGAAACAGTGATTCAACCATCTAAAATACGGGTGTATTCTGATGATGAATATAGTGATGTAGGAGCTGTTGTCAAAGAGGATATGTCAACTTGTCCAATTGTTTTTGCGGTAAAGGAAATACCGATACATCTTTTTGAAAAAAATAGAGCCTATGTGTTTTTCTCTCATACTACCAAAGGTCAGAAATACAATATGCCTATGCTTAAGAAAATGATGGATCTTGGATGTACCCTCATTGATTATGAAAAAATCGTTAATGAACGTGGTTTTCGTTTGGTGTTTTTTGGTCGATATGCTGGTCTTGCAGGAATGGTTGATACGTTGTGGGCTTTTGGACAACGATTAAAATCAAAAGGTATAGATTCGCCGTTTAACGAGATAAAACAAACAATCAATTATCAGAATCATCTCCCTGAAATCAAAGAACATTTACGTTCAGTTGGAGAAAAAATCAAGCAGAATAAAATTCCCAAATCTATTACGCCTGTTATCGTTGGATTTGCTGGGTATGGTAATGTATCAAAAGGTGCACAGGAAATTCTTGATGTTTTACCTGTAGAGGTGATTTCTCCAGATGAAATTAATAAAGTATATGAAAATCCATCAAATAACTGTGTTTATAAAGTAGTATTCAAAGAAGAAGATATGGTAGAGCCCATCTCGTCAGATGATATCTTTGAACTTCAGGATTATTATAAGCATCCTGAAAAATACAGGTCTGTTTTTGAAAAGTATATTTCAGATTTAACAATTCTTATGAATTGTATTTATTGGGATACTAAATATCCGCGGCTTGTCACTAAAGATTTTTTGAAACAGAATTATTCAGATCAGTTTAGGTTACAAGTAATTGGTGATATTAGCGTTGATATCAATGGAGCAATTGAGTTTACTGAAAAATCAACTGAGCCTGATATTCCTGTCTATGTGTATGATCTTCAGACAGATACGATTAGTGATGGATGCAGCGGAGATGGTGTTGCTATCATGGCTGTTGACAATCTTCCCTGTGAGCTTCCTCGGGAGTCATCACATGAATTTAGCGACTCTCTTTACAAGTTTGTGCCAGAAATTACAAAAGCAGATTTCGCAGGAGATTTTGATTCCTGCAAGTTACCGCCGGAAATTAAAAACGCGGTAATTTTATATCGTGGAAAACTTACGCCAGAGTATCAGTACATCAACAGATTTTTATAGATAGTTTTGATTCGCTGCCATGAATTTTAATATTCATAGGGGCTAAAAAAAATGTCAAAAAATGTACTTATTCTCGGCGCAGGAATGGTTTCTAGGCCAATGATCAGATATTTGTTTGAAAACACAGACTATCATGTTACAATGGCCAGTAGAACAGTAAGCAAAGCAGAGAAAATAATCGACGGCAACCCGAAAGGAACTGCAATTTCACTTAATGTAAAAGATGAAACACTCCTGGAGAAACTGATATCTGAATCAGATTTGACCGTAAGTCTTCTTCCATATACATATCATGTAAAGGTTGCAAATTTTTGTATTAAGCATAAAAAACAGATGGTTACCACATCATATGTTAGTGAGGAGATGAAGGCACTTGATAAAGTTGCTAAGGATGCAGGTATCTTAATTTTGAATGAATGCGGGCTTGATCCAGGGATTGATCATATGTCTGCTATGAGGGTTATTCATGATGTTCACGAAAAAGGGGGAAAGGTTGTAAGCTTTAGATCAACAACTGGTGCATTACCGTCTCATGAGGCAAATACTAATCCATTTGGGTATAAATTTTCATGGGCTCCTCGTGGTGTTCTTCTTGCGTCTAGAAATCCTTCAAGATGGTTGCAGGATGGAAAAGAATTATCTTTCCCTGGTGAAAAATTGTTTGAAAACTATACGTTACAGGATGTGCCTGGTGTTGGAACATTTGAAAACTATCCAAACAGAAATTCAGTCCCCTACAAAGAGATTTATGGATTAAACGATGCAAAAACAGTATATCGTGGTACTTTTAGAATGACTGGCTGGTGTGAGACCCTGAGAAAAATTGTGGCACTGGGTTGGCTTTCTGAAAAACCTGTTGAAAATTTCACTGGTAAAACGTATGGTGATTTAACGAGAAAAATTATTGGCGCGGGATTAAAAGATGATCTTTATCAAGTAACAGCAAGATTTCTTGATCTTAAGCTGTATTCTACGGTTATGAAACGACTTGAATGGCTGGGATTGTTTAGTGATGAACTTCTCCCTGAAGATAGGGATAACCCGCTTGATTATCTCAATGTGTTAACGCTTAAGAAGATGGCACTTGGAAAAGATGAAAGAGATATGATTGTCATGCATCATGAGTTTATTGCAGAGTATGACAATAAAAAAGAATATGTTACATCAACTCTTGTTGATTATGGAATTCCAAATGATGATTCCTCGATTGCTAGAACGGTCTCTATTCCGGCGGCAATTGCTGTGAGAATGATTTTAGAAAAAAAGATTGCTATCGCTGGAGTTCATATTCCAGTTATTCCTGAAATCTATAACCCGATTCTTGATGAACTTGCAGAAATGAATATCGTATTTAAGGAAAATTCTAAAATTATATAATTTATTTTACGAGAATTATTCCTTTAAAATAAACTCTATTTATGTGTTTTATTCGGTTTTTTCCAAACGTTTTCCAACAGTATATAAACGTAGAAGGACATAATTTGAATACAAAAAAATGATGACGTGATGAATATGATATGGAAAAATAGTCAACTCAGAACATATGTCCTCTTAGGAGTTATCGTAACATCAATTATTCTTGCTGCTGTTGCCTTAAGCCCACCTGGAAGGGGAGTGTATACTTATGATCTTAAAACTTTTTCATCGTATGATGATTTACTTGATTTTTTAAATGAACGATATGAGAACTATAATGAGTATGGTTGGTATGGTGGAGGAGACCCGCGGATGGCTATTGCAGATGGTTCAGCAAAAGGGTCATCAAGTGAAAGTAATGCAGCAGGTGGTACTTCTGTTGATTTTTCACAAACAAATATTCAGGTTGAAGGAGTGGATGAACCTGATATTGTCAAGACGGATGGAACTTATTTATATATTGTAGCAGGGTCAAAGATTGTTATTGTGAAAGCCTATCCTGCAGATCAAGCAGTGGTTCTCTCAGAGATTTCACTTGAAGATTCTCAAGACCCGGTCAATATTTTCATCAATGAAGATCGATTAGTTGTTTTTAGTGAATCCTATGAGACCTATCAAAGTGATGATATAAAATATATGTACGGATGGTGGGGTGTTTCTAAAACTGTTATTACCATTTATGACGTCAGCGATAGAGAACATCCAAAGGTAGACAAAGAGATCAAAGTTGATGGAAGCTATGTTGATTCAAGGATGATTGGTGAATATGTCTATGTGATAATCAGTGAATATTCATCTAATATCTATCGTAATGTTGATGATAACATAACCCTTTGTATTCCTGAGATAACCATTGATGATGAGACAGAGCAAATTCCTGCTGATCAGATCTATTATATTGATGTTCCTGAACTATCAGATACCATGACACATGTTCTTTCAATCAATATCTACGATGGAGAAGTCAATCAAAAAAGCTTCATGCTAGGGAGCTCTCAAAGCATGTATGTCTCAAAAAATAATATCTTCTTAGCATATTTGCACTATGAATATATCTACCCATTATTGGAATCTCAACCTGGAGAAAACATCCAGACGACTATTCTTCATAAAATCTCAATTGATGCAGAGGATATATCCTATGCAGCTCAAGGTGAGGTTCCTGGTATGATTCTCAATCAATTTTCTATGGATGAACATGATGGATATTTCAGGATTGCAACAACGATTGGTTCTGTTTGGGGTGGTGAATCAACAAATAATATCTATATTCTTGATGAGAATCTAAAACGTGTTTCAGAGATAGAAGACATTGCACCGGGTGAGAGAATCTATTCTGCACGATTCATGGGCGGGAAGGCATATCTTGTCACATTTAAGAAGATCGATCCGTTCTTTACCATTGATCTTTCAGACCCTAAAAATCCACAAATTCTTGGAGAACTTAAGATACCAGGGTATTCTGATTATTTACACCCGTATGATGAAAATCATATCATTGGGATCGGAAAAGATACCGTAGAACCGGAAGAAGGAGAAACGTGGAGTTGGAATTTTGCTTGGTATCAAGGAATAAAAATTGCTTTATTTGACGTCAGTGATTTTGAAAACCCAAAAGAAGTCTCTAAAATAGTCATTGGTGACCGGGGAACAGATAGCCCAGCACTTCATGATCATAAAGCATTCTTATTTGATAAAGAAAAAGAACTTTTAGTCATTCCTGTTCGACTCTGTGAAATTAGTGATGAAATCAAAGAACAAAATGATGGTTACACGGGAAATATCTATGGAGAATGTACCTTTCAAGGAGCCTATGTTTACAAATTAAGTCTAGATGATGGGTTTGAATATCAAGGTAGAATAACCCATGGAGATGGTGAAATCTATGATGACTATGGTTGGGGGTATTGGGGCTCTTCGACGATTACGCGGACTTTATACATTGAAAATGTTCTCTACACGATTTCTGAAAGCATGGTAAAAATGAATAATCTTCAGACGCTTAGTGAGATTAACAGTGTGAGTCTTGAATAAAAACGCTTTTTTTCTTTTTGAGAGAGGAGGCATCCCATCAATTTCTTTCCTTCTTTCCCTCCCTCTCTTAGTAATTTTTTTAGTCGAAGTCTGATCCTAGGTCATAGCCGCAATAGGGGCATTCGCTGCTGTCTAAGAGCTGATTGCAGTTTGGACATGTCGTATCAGAGTCAAGATTTTGATCTGTTTTCTCAACGGAACAACCACATTTAGGACAGATATAGAGGGGGATTGATGCATCAAGTGATCTTTTCATTATTTCCCCGCAGTTTGGGCATATACATTTCTCGTCTGTTTCAGATTCGGTTATTGTTTCCACATATATCAACTCCAAATTCAATCTTATAGCATGTCAATTTTTATCACTGATTGTATTTAAACTTATTCTGCAAAAATGTCAATTTGAAAAAAATTTGTATTTATAAATATTTTAAAATAAAATTTATTTTGTAAATTTGGAATAAAAAAAAGAAAAAGGATACTTATTGGATTAAAACAAAAAATCCAATAACAAATCCTTGGGCAGATGCGGTGACCATATCTGCATTTAATGCATCTGCTGTTATGTCAACAGTGATGGGACCGAACCCAAAAATTATTCCTGCCTCACGAGTGCTTTCTGTTTTTATTGCACCAGGCTCCAGGGTGGTGCCACAGCTGCTGCATCCACTACATTCGTGGTATACATTGATTTTATTGAATATCCCTCCAGTGACAGAGATTGAAGAGGTGATATTTTCAGCGGTAACTGAGCCAATGTTTTCAATATCCATTGATACTTGTAAAAGTCCTCCTTTAATGGAGGAGATTTGAAGTTCAGTGTCTGCTGTTTCTCCAGCTGAGATGCATTGAGTTCCTGTAATGAAGAGTGCCATCACAACAATTCCGACTGCTATTATGTTTGTTTTCTTCTTATTCATATTATTCCCCTGTGATAAATAACAATTGTTAATATGTTATAATCCCTATATAAACTTTTTTCCTGGTGTACACTTCAAATACCGATATCATTTTATAAGGATGAATGATACCGCTCTAACAGGCATAAGCCACATTTTAACAGGGGTGAATAGTATGATCGTTGAACCAAAAGATGTCCATAAAACACTATCTAAATATATGCTTACTGATGGTTTTGATCTTGTTTTAGATTTGAAAAAAAGTAAAGGGTGCAGGATATATAACTCAAGAACGGGAAGGTTTATGCTTGATTGTTTCTCGTTTTTTGCATCAGCTCCACTTGGATGTAATCATCCGAAACTTACTACACCAGAATTCATTAAAGAAATGGGTAAACTTGCAGTTAATAAACCGACAAACTCTGATCTTTATACAGTTGAGATGGCTGAATTTGTTGAAAGTTTTTCAAAACATGCAGTCCCCAGTGATTTTAAGCATCTTTTTTTTGTCAGCGGTGGCGCTCTTGCTATTGAAAATGGAATAAAAACAGCGTTTGACTGGAAGATACGTAAAAATATAGAAAACGGAAAAAGTGAAAATCTTGGAACACAAGTTGTACATTTCAAAGAGGCTTTTCATGGGAGAACAGGTTATACTTTGTCGATGACTAATACATTTAATCTCAATAAAATTAAGTATTTCACAAAGTTTGATTGGCCGCGTGTTACAAATCCAACGATTACCTTTCCTCTCAATAAAGAAAACCTAGATAATGTACGAGAACTTGAAAAACAAGCAGTTTCTGAGATAGAAACTGCTGTTGCAGAGAATCCTGATGATATTGCTGCACTTATTATTGAACCTATACAAGGTGAAGGTGGGGATAATCATTTCAGAAATGAGTTTTTTGTTGAACTACGAAGGCTTTGTGACGAGCATGAGATGATGTTTATTTTAGATGAAATACAGACAGGTGTTGGGCTTACTGGTAAGATGTGGGCGTATGAGCATTTTGATATGATCCCTGATATTGTTGCTTTTGGAAAGAAAACACAAGTATGCGGGATTATGGCTGGAAGTCGAGTTGATGAAATAAAAGATAATGTTTTTAATGTTTCAAGTAGACTTAATTCTACTTGGGGTGGAAATCTTGTTGATATGGTCCGTTGTCAGAAATATCTTGAAGTAATTGATGAAGAAAACCTTGTAAAAAACGCAGAAATACAAGGCAAATACCTCTTGGCTGGTCTTGAAGAAATTGCTCAGAAATATCCTGATAAAATATCAAATGCTCGTGGACGAGGACTTATGTGTGCATTTGATCTTCCAACGCCTGAGAAGCGAGATGAACTAAGAGAGAAGGTATATGCAAAGGATTTAGTCGTACTGGGCTGTGGTGCAACAACAATCCGATTTCGTCCACCTCTCATAATTTCGTCTGAAGAAATAGATGAAGCACTTGGTATACTTGAGGGAGTTGTTAAGGACTTTTAGAGCTATTTCGAGTTGATGTATCACTCTTTTTACTATTACATAAGAATAATAGTTAATATGATCAATTACAAATATAAATATTGAAAAAGTTTATTAACCGAGAGACTATAGATGTATATAGGGAAAAATATGATGAGCGGTATGGAAAAAGTAACTTTTAATTATAAGGCTGTTTTAATTGTGGCAAGTTTAATTCTTATGTCTGCATCTTCTCTGGCAGTTGCAGAACGCAGAGATAACTCGAATCAACTTGTGATGAATTATTCATTTGAACAACCAACTATTAAGAAGATAAATATTGAAAATACTATTTATGACGAAGTTGTTTTACCTGGTGTTAGTAGTACGGGTAATCCTGGTGAGCCATGTCTGCCTATTAAGGGATCATACATTTTGTTGCCTCAAGGTACAACGGTAGATAAAATAACAATTACTACCAGTGAAAAGATGTGTTTAGGTGAAGGTTTTTTTGTTAAACCTGTAGGTGAAATAGTTCCGTTATCAAAGCGTGATTCAGTATCTTTACCCACTCCAGATGAAAAGATTTACAGTTCCAGTAATGAATTTCCAGGTGATCTCTTTACAGAAGTTGGTGTTTATTGCTTCAGAGGATATAAGATTCTTGTTTTGGATTTATACCCTGTTCAATATATGCCCACATCAGGAGAACTCTTTTGCTATAATGACATGACTGTTTCTGTAAAACTCAGTTGGGATAAAACAATAAATCCTTTATATCGCGGGTTTGAAAAAGACAAACTTGAGGTTATAAATAAAGTTGACAACCCCAAAGCCGTTACAACATATACTCAACCTGATATACATCCAGTTGATTCTTATGATCTTCTTATTCTTACAACAGACGGGTTGAAAGATGGTTTTGAACTTTTAAAAAATGCTCATGACTATGAAGGAATAACTACAGTGATTAAAACACTCTCTGATGTTGGAGGAAGCACTCCGGAAGATATACGGGAATATATCGGAGATGCATATACAGATTTGGGGATAGACTATGTTCTCATCGGCGGTGATGATGGCGTTGTTCCTGCAAAAACTCTTTGGGTCTTTGGACTAGATGAAGAAACTACTCCTTATGATACATTTATGCCTTCTGATATTTATTATTCATGTTTGGATGGGCCTTATAATTTTGATGGTGATAATAAATGGGGTGAGCCAACTGATGGAGAAGGTGGTGGTGATGTAGATTTAATGGCTGAAGTTTATGTTGGTCGTGCATGTGTTGATAATATGAATGATGTCAATAATTTTGTGAGTAAAACTGTTACTTATATCAATCAGGATCCTGAGTTAGAGTATTTATCTAATGCTTGTTTTGCTGGAGAATATATGGGAGATTATGGTATTGCTACTTGGGCTGGAAATTATTTGGATCAAATGATCGATGTTTGCTCAGATGATGGTTATACAACTCAAGGTGTTCCTTCAGCTGATTATAATATTGATAAATTATATGATAGGGATTGGCCAGGGAACTATTGGTCTTATACTGAAATAATGAATAGAATTGATAATGGTGTTCATTTCATAAATCACCTGGGTCATGCTTCTTATGGTTATGATATGAAAATGTATAGTGAAGACGTATATGATCTTACCAATACTGAATTTTGTTTCATTTATTCCCAGGGCTGTATGGCTGGTGGATTTGATGACCCTTATGGATATGATTGCATTGCTGAGGATTTCACAGTAAAAACTGATACTGGTGCATTTGCAGGGATTTGGAATGCAAGATATGGTTGGTTCTGGTCATATAGCACAGATGGAGATTCACAACGATTCCAAAGGGAATTCTGGGATGCCGTTTTTGGGGAGATGATTCCTCAAATTGGTAGAGCAAATTCTGACTCTAAAGAAGATAATTTAGCAATAATTGGCAGGTCATGTATAAGATGGGTTTATTATGAAACAAATCTATTTGGAGATCCAAGTCTTGCTTTTTTTAAGGACTCACATGCACATCCAGATATAGAAATTGGTGATGTAACTGGAGGATTTGGCGTAGAGGCTATGATTAAAAATACTGGTGATGCAGATGCAACAGGAGTTGAATGGACGATAACGGTAACAGGCGGGATATTCGACTTGATAAATAAAACGTTCTCAGGAACCATACAAGAACTCGCAGTCGATGAAGAAGTCACAGTAAACTCAAATATTTTCTTAGGACTTGGACCTATTAAAATAGCAATTACAGCAGAATGCAATGAAGGATCTTTTACAGATAAAACTGCAGAAGGAACACAACTCCTCTTTTTTACAAAAATCCTGTAAAATAAACCACTTCGATCAGCTCCTTTGATCAATTATTAAAACGCAGAAGATATTGCTAGTGTATTACACTCCAAATATTTGTCTCATTATCGAAAATGCATTTGGAAAGCGCTCAAAAAACCAATAGAAACCACGGGGGTGCTGATGTTTGTTGGCTGATTGGCAGCTTAAAAGATACCCTAACAGCTGCTCCTTTCTCGTGGAAGTGGAATGAGACGGCATTTATGAAGCATACCCTGGAAACAAAGATATATGATCAAGAAGGAAACAGTACCTCAAGTGGTGAAATGACATTTTTCATCTTTCATAATCCACTAAAATTTAAATAGGTAGTTTTATAAAAAAGCTGCTTCCTTTGCCAATTTCACTTTTAGCCCAAATTTTTCCTTTATGTTTTCTAATTATTTCTTTACATATATATAGGCCGAGCCCGGCACCTTCGTTTTTCCGATCCTCTCCCGTATATGCTTGATAAAGTTTTGCGAAGATTTTTTTCAGTTCATCACTTGATATTCCAACGCCAGTATCTTCGACAGATACGAGAAGATAGTTTTCTTCTATACTTGCTTTAAGTGAAATGGATCCATAATCAGTAAACTTTATCGCGTTTCCCAATAAATTTTTCAAAACTTGCGACAGACGATATTTATCAGCAAATATCTCTGGGAGATCCTTTGGAATTTCTTTGATAAACTTCAAAT
>JAIWHQ010000031.1:0-11257 GCA_048629575.1 Thermoplasmatota archaeon
AAAGTATATTGTAAAATATATGAAATGAAATGATTCTTATATACTGTTGAATCTAAATCATAAAAAAAATTAGGAGGTTAAAACTGGATAAATCGAATTATAATGTTATTCGTTTTTCCAAACAAATAAAATAATGAAATTAAAACAATATGAACAAAGGCGACTCAAAATCATTGCTCAATCAGTTGTAGGAAAATCTGTTTTAGACATTGGCAATGCACAATTACCTAATAAATTTCTATATAATTTTGATTGCATTGGATATGATATAAATAAACCAAAAAAAAATAGAGATATTTATACAGAGCAAATTCTTGGCGATATAAAGGATATTAGAAAAAAACTTAGTAGTCGGAAATTTGACAGCATCATCTGTGGGGAATTGATTGAGCATTTAGAAAATCCATATCAATTCCTTCGTGATCTTCAATTTCTTCTAAAAGATGATGGAAGATTGATTCTCTCCACACCTAATCCATTAGGATTTCCCATCATTTTTTTTGAACTGTTACGAAATAAGAAATTTTTCTATACAAAAGATCATTATTATTATTTCTTACCTAGATGGGTTGAACGCCTCCTTGATGTTTCTGGATATAATGTTTTAAAAATAATACCAGTGGGAGTGTGGTTTGGTTTTTTCTTTATTCCATGGAGTCCAAAATCATTGAGTTATCAATTGATTTATGTCGCGGAAAAAAAGAAATCTTGATCAGTTGGGAGCTAAAGAAACTGCTTGGAATGCAACAGTTTATATTTATGAGATCGATAGAGCACACAATATATGAACATTTTGATTGATATCCTTCATCCTGCACATGTCCATTTCTTTAAAAATTTTATTAAAATTGCACAAAAAAAGAATCATGAGATTTTTGTGACCTCTCGAGAAAAAGAAATGACGAATTATTTATTAGACATTTATGAGATTGATCATGTTTCTATTAGTTCAATAGCAAATAGTGCATTGGGATTAGGTAAGGAACTCCTTTATAGGAACCTCAGGTTTTTACATGTTGCAAAGAAATTCAAACCGGATATTCTCCTCGGGATTATGGGTCCGACAATTGCTCCGATGGGAAAGTTGATAGGCGTGCCATCACTGGTTTTTTATGATACTGAACATGCAAGAATCACAAACTCATGGGTTTATCCATTAGCTACAACTATTATTACTCCATCATGTTATAAAGAAAATCTAGGAAAAAAACACGTAACATACAATGGTTATCACGAGCTTGCTTACCTTCATCCAAACTATTTCAAACCAGATATATCAATATTAAACGAACTAGGTTTAGGTAATAAAGAAAAATTCGCCATTATTCGTTTTGTCTCATGGGGAGCCGGCCACGACATAGGAAAACATGGAATTGATCTAGAAAAGAAAAAAAGAATAATTAAGCATCTTTCAAAAAGTTTGAAAGTTTTTATTAGTTCGGAAAACAAACTACCACACGATCTTGAACAATTCAAATTGTCAATTCCTTATGAAAAAATACACGATGTACTCTATTTTGCATATCTTTATTTTGGTGAAGGCGGTACAATGGCCTCCGAAGCAGCTATGTTGGGCACACCAGCAATTTATGTCAACTGCTTAAAATTAGGATACATCCAAGAATTAGAAACAGTATATGATATGATATATTCCCATGATAGCTCTGAGGAAGGATTTGACCGGGTTTTGAAATTATTAGAACTAGATATTGACCTAAAAAAAGAATGGATGCTGAAGAAGAAAAAATTGTTAAAAGATAAAACAGATGTAACAAAGTTTTTGATTGACCTTGTAACACAATATGACAGATAAGGGCAAGTAATCTTTAATGTTTAAAGAAAAATGTATTTTTCTGTTTTATGAAAACATATAACTTTAAAAACAACTGATAAATCATACATTGAAGCTATGCACTCGATAAATGACGCTAAAACTTTACGAAAATTTCGCAAAATAATCAATACGGTTATCAACTGGTGCGAACACTATCCCATACGATCACTATTTCTTTTATACCTTCTTTTTGTGTGTATTAAAATTATCGTTACTCAGCTCTTTTTAGATCCTTCAAATCTAGTCGATGGATTTATTTATATGAAGATGGCAGGTAGCTTTTTTCAAAGTGGAAGTTTTCAAATATATGGTGAACCAACACATCAATATCCTCCATTATATCCAATCTTAATATCCCCTGCATATATTTTTAATGATACAATTCTAATTTTTAGAACAATTAAAATATTAAGTGTTTTGTATTCAACACTTATCCTCTTCCCCGCTTATCTTATAGCAAGAGAGTTTTTAGATTCAAAAAAATCAATAATTACAGCAATTGTAATTTCCTGTCTGGCAGGAGTGGTCATATGGGTATTTAATATTGTATCTGAATGTATTTTTTACACCTTATTTTTAACAACGGTATATTTTATATACAAATCAGCATTTGAAAAAGGATATAAGTTTAAACTATTGACAGGTTTTTTTATAGGTTTATGTTTTTTATCACGATACACTGCTATTGTATTTGCGCCAGTCATATTTTTATTTTTTATAATAATGCATATTCATGAAAAAAATCAAACAAGGCTAAAAGCAATTACTTTGTCTTTAAAAGAATGTATAATCATTTCCATTCCAGCAGGTCTAACAATTCTCCCATGGCTCATAAGAAACGGGATGCTCTTTGGCTATACATATAAAGGAATTTTAGGATATGCAACTGAAATATCAAGTGCGGCAGCAAAACTTATCGCAATAGCTGGCGAGATTACATTATCTGAACGAAACACCAACATGCCTGGTAATATAAACATGATTCAAAATTTCGTAATACATATTCTTGTCAATCATGGAATACTCATTCTTTCATGTGGAATAATATTTTGTATATTATCTGTCTGGATGCTTCATCAATCTCATAAAGACAAAACAACCAACTTATATGCAATTTGTATACTTACAATCCTACTAACTGAGTTTCTAATAATTGTAGACTCAATTCATAACATCACACTTCCTTGGAGATTACACGGGCGTTATCTAGAACCGATTTTTCCAATGATAATAATTATTGGTATCATAGGTCTAACTAAAATAAAACATCTCAATCAAAAAAGAATCTACATTTTTTTGTTAACCTCTCTACCACTTTCATTGCTGATAGTAAATACGTGGGGATTTATGGGAGGAATGATCTCAGTATCATATATTGGGATCATGCAGGATTTAAAACTATATCTAAGCAAATTTTTTGGAATAACAATAAATTCTCCAATACACATACATTATTCAATCCTGATATTTCTTTTGATAACATGCATGTTTCTACTATTCTTTTTAATGATTAGATTCAAAATTTCAAAAAAGAAGATATTTGCAATAGCCTGCCTAATAATTCTTGCATCAACAACAATATCTGCAGCAGGATACATGGCCAGAGATGCTTATACATCAAACTCTGACCTCTATGAGTTTGGATGTTGGTTAAACAAACAATTCTCAGGAAATAATGAAACCATTTATTTTGACGAAGACATTGAACAGGGGATAAACCAGTTGAGTATATGGATAAACGCCCCCATCACTGTAGGATCATGGAATGAAACAAATAACAGCTACAATGTCAAACATCTCATATCAAATAATCTCTACAATTACACACTTGAATACTCCAAAAACCTTACGGCATCATTAGGAGGAGGCATCCGTGGAAGAGATGGATGGGCAAACAAAATCTACGTTTACAATTTAGAAGAATAATTAAAAGAATTTAAGAAAAAACAACAGGTTACAAAGTACTATTTAATATGGAATTGGACGAAAATGAAGGAAATCGGAAAAGAAGGACTGGTAAAAGGAACTACCTATCTCATAACATCTAAAATCATATTTCTAATAAGTGGATATGGGGTAAACATTGCAGCCGCACGAATATTGGGCCCAGAGAGCTATGGAATCATAGGAATAATTATCGCCTTGATGACTGTTATGAATCTTTTTTTCATCTCAGGTTTTCCTAAAGCAGCAGCAAAATATCTCAGTGAAAACAAACAATGGAACAAAAGCCTCATTAAAAAAGCACGTAAACTTCAAATCATTTTCCTCATTGCATCATTTATAGTCTTCCTACTGCTTGCTCCCATTCTTGCATATATATTAGGTGACCGTTCATTAACCAGATACATCATATTAACCGTCCTTGCGATACCATTTTATGCCATGTTCTCCTTATACTCTGACGGATTTCTTAACGGCTACAGATTCTTCAAAAAACAGGCACTGGCTAGTAGCATCTTCTCAATTTCAAAATTTTTAGTAGTATTCATTCTGTTGATAATCGGATTTAAAATTGAAGGAGTGGTCTTTGGATATCTGACAGCAGCGTTCCTTGGTTTTGTTGCTGCCTTTTATTATTTTAACAAAATCAAGATAAAAGGAGACAATAAATTCCCAACAGAAAAGCTAATAACATTTGCAGTACCAACAATCCTATTCTCAGTTTGCATTCTTCTAATTTTCAACATTGATCTTCTCTTAGTTAAAGTAGTACTACAAGAAAACATCGATACAGGATATTATACATCAGCATCAATGATGGCTAGAATACCTTATTATATTTTTAGCGGGCTTGCCTTAACACTGCTACCATCAATTTCATATTCAATCTCCAAAAACAATATAACTAAAACAAAAAATCAAATAACAAAATCACTACGATATATGCTTATCATATTGCTTCCAATTATCTTTCTAGTCAGTGCAACTGCAAAACCACTCGTAACATTACTCTATACAAAAACCTATGTTACTGCAAGTGAACCTCTACAAATACTCATCTTCGGATTGGGTTTCCTATCATTTTTCAACATCTTATCACACATCGCAATGGGATCTGAAAAACCAAAAATCCCATTAATAACAGCATCCTTCACTATGATTGCCGCAGTAGCATTAAACCTCTACTTTATCCCCATATACAACATTACGGGTGCTGCCATAGCTACAACAATAGCCTCATCAATAGGACTGATTGTTATGTCAATATACATTTATCGACGTTATAAAATTCTGGTTAAACCGAAAACATTCGCAAAAATAACCATCTCTGCACTAATTATATTTGCAATTGCATATCATATACAACTCTCAGGTGTGCTATTAATACTGGAATACGTAGCATTATTTGCATTATATATTTTCATACTCTGGGTGTTTAAAGAAGTGGATAAAAAAGACATTGATATAGTATGCCATATTATCCCAATAAAGTTCAAAAAAACTCGAAAACAATAAGCTATACACAAAAAAAGATTATTGCCTATTTTTCTTTAGTCGGTAGAGGATCTCTTCTTGCACATTTTGATTTCTACGAATTAAATCACCGATTAAGCCAAGAATAATTACTTGAAAACCAACGATTAGTAATAAAACAGATAGAACACTGGTAGGCAATAGAGGAGTAACCATACTTGTAGTCCAATAATGTATCAAAACTCGTAAACCAAGAATGAAACCAACAGCAAAAACAAGACTACCTATCAATAAAAATGTTTTCAATGGTTTATGATAAAGATATGACCGGATGAGGGTACTTCCACCGCGTTTTGCATAACTCCACACGCTTGGAAAGAGACGAGACTCACCTTCCCTCTTATAGAAATTAACGGGAACTTCACAGATTCTAAGATTCTTATTTACAGCTTGAACAAGTGTTTCTTGTGTATAAGTAAAATCACCCATTATGTTAAGTCGCATCGCTGCATCTTTTGAGAATGCTCTAAAGCCTGTTTGTGCATCGCTGAAATGTTTTCCTGCTGCTCTACTAGCAAACTTTGTTGCAATTTTGTTCCCAAGTTTTTTGGACATCGGCATTTCTTCAATGTAACCATCGAAACGTGATCCAAGTACAATGTCCGCATCGTTGTTAACAACTGGCTGTACTAATTTGGTAATTTCAGAAGGATCATATTGTCCATCAGCATCAATATTAACAATAACATCGGCACCCATATCTAGAGCTTCATCTAACGCGTCACGAAATGTTATGGCAAGACCTAGGTTGTGAACATGGCTTAGTATTTTGTCTGCACCTGCCTCTTTTGCAACTTGTACAGTTTTATCCATGCTGCCGTCATCTAGAACTAATATTTTTACATCATCACAGCTTTTTAGATCTCTTGGTATTGCTTTTATGACATCGGCAATTGTTTTTTCTTCATTATATGCCGGAATTGTGACTACAAGTCTTATAGTATCACCACCACTCTCTTTTCTTTACTAAAACCCCTGATAGTATATTAATACTAATAATAAATTCTATTAGCGGATATGGTTTAATCTTTAAACAACTTTTCTAAAAAAATTACCGTCTTTGCCTGTACAGGCGAGTATCAATCGCGTCTACCATTAAATTTACAGCAGCATCATATAAATTAAGAAAACTACATACTCGTTTGATATTTTCTTCTGGTCTTTCGAGCATTTTATTATAATTAACAAATAAGACATCAACATCTTCCCGACTTTGAATGTCTCTTTTCATTTTTTCATTTAATTTTTTGAAGCTTTCTTTTGTCTCATCACGATCCTCATCAGTTATTTTTGCCATCTTCTCCATAGAATCCATAACCTCATCAAGATTTCTTTCCATGTAAATAATTTTATATTTTCGCTGTGGAAGAAAGGTGAGACCAAATGCTGTTATCTTGATAAATCTCCCACCGCATTTCTCCATGGGAAATGATTTTTCCATGAGTTTATTTATGATTTTACCGCCTTCAAGTTCATAGTAACCTTTAGGGTTGTTTACATCTGGTTTTCGCGAGTCATCAAATGCGGTTGGCAACCCACCTGAACGAAGTATCTGCATCATCATTGAGGTTCCCGAACGTTCTAGTCCAGATACAATATAGTTGATGTTTTCGTCAAGCTTCATGTTTACCGCTCTTAAATAAAACATAATTTCTGAAGTTCTTTTATAACAAGATCTGCACTTTCTTCAACGTTGTATTTATCGGTATCGATAATTATTTCAGGGTTTTTTGGAGCCTCATATGGAGCATCAATCCCTGTAAAATCTTTGATAATGCCAGCTCTTGCCTTCTTATACATTCCTTTAGGGTCTCTTTTTTCACAAGTTTCAAGAGATGCTTTACAATAAATCTCGATAAATCTACCATCTCCAGTAAGTTCTCTACAAAAATTCCTATCTATCCTATACGGAGAAATAAAAGCGGTCATTGTGATAAGTCCAGCATCTGCAAAAAGATTTGCAACTTCAGATATTCTTCTAATATTTTCCTTTCTATCCTCTGGAGAAAATCCAAGATCTTTATTGAGTCCATGGCGGATATTATCTCCATCTAGAACATATGAAAGTTTTCCTTTTGAATGTAATTTAAAGGCTACCTCATTTGCAATGGTCGATTTGCCACTTCCAGAAAGACCTGTGTACCATAAAACAACTCCTTTTTGTTTTAGAAGTGATTCTCGCTCTTCTTTTTTGACTGCATGAGGATGCCAAACAACATTTGTCGCTTTTTGTTTATTCATTTTTTATCACCTTTTATTTTAGATAATCTATTAGTTCCTGTACAAAAGAATCAGTTTGTTCTTTTGGAACAATTGATCCAAGAACTTCTTTTTTTCCTCCACATTTAAAACCCAATAGTTTTCCACGTTGTATCATGGGTTCTAAATTCTTACTGCTCCGTACATATATTTCATTCATATCATCAAAAAATCCTGTGTTTATGACAAGCGTGTTTTTCCCGCTTTTCCAGGCAATCTGTCTAGTTATTGTTGAAATGATACTGTACTTCGTGTGTATTTTTTTGAAGAGTATACCATTTATTTCTTCAGTGGATTTTTCAAGTTGCCTTGAAATTTCATCGTTTAATAGAGTGAGGTTTTTGTTCCATTTTGAATGATTCAAAATATCATTATGATCATTAATTTTTAAAAATAGATGGGGCATAGATTCAATTTCAGCTCTATCGCCTATTTTATAGTTTGAATCAATGAGAAACACCATGTTTAATAGAATGTCAAATGTAATGTTGTTTTCTTTACAAAAATCATCAATTATTTTTGAAAATAATGGATTTTTTTGTATTCGTTTTTCATGATCACCAAGAACGCCAAGTATTGCAAAAAGATTAACAGGATTTTTTAGATAAGAATTAATAATCCAAGATGCAGATGGATACTTATTTGGGTCTTCTCCTTTTATTATGGGATTGTGATGGAATACTTCTTTTATTACTGGGCCTAAGTGATGATCAAAGATAGCAACTTTTGAATTTTTTGCAAGTGTGAGGATATTTTCTTTTGGGAGTGACATGTCAGCAACAATTACAAAATCATATTTAGAATATTCATTTAATTCGTCGTCTGTTAGAAAGTAGTTGCCAAGTATTGGTGTTCTATTTGTAATATCTTTATCGTTTAGATGTTCAAGCAACAATCTTACAGAACAGATGCCATCAGTATCCCAGTGATGAATTAATAGACCTTTTCCAGTAAGCTCTTTCAACATATAGTTTCACTCCACAAATGGTTTGTCATATTTTAGAATTGTTTCAGAGACCTCTTTCCGCATCATATCTTCAGATGGGGTTTTTCCACTTGTAAGAATCTCTCTGATTTTTTTGCCTGAAAAGTTGATTTGATATGATTGATCATGTGGACATATTTTATCACTGACTACACTGTTACATTTGGTACATCTTGAAAACGATCTAAAAAAGATAGGTGTGATTCCAATATCTGGGAATTCTGAAAATATTTCGTGTGCATCATATGGTCCATAATAGTCTCCTACGCCTGCATGATCGCGTCCAACAATGAAATGTGTGCATCCAAAGTTTTTTCTCATAATTGAATGATGGATTGCTTCTCGTGGCCCTGCGTATTTCATTGAGGTTCGAAGAATGGACATTACAGCTCTTTCTTTTGGATAGTAGTATTTCATTAGTGCATTATATGATTCTAGGATGACTTCATCTGTAAAATCTCCTTTTTTCTTTTTTCCAATGATTGGATTAATAAAGAGCCCATCTACTACAGTTAGCGCTGCTTTTTGAACGTATTCATGTCCTATATGTGGTGGGTTTCTTGTTTGAAATGCAACAATTTCGTTCCATCCTTTTTCTTTGAATAAAGCTCGTGTCTCCTTTGGCGAGAGATTATAGTTTTCATAAGCACTTGGTTTGCTTTTATGTAAATATATTGATCCCCCTAAGACATAATCATTCATTGCATATACGTTTGCAACACCAGGATGTGCATTATCTGTTGTTCCATATACCTTGTTTGCTATTGTTTTTTTATCAATAGAATATATTTCTTCGATATCAATTGTTGCTATTGTTCCATTTTCTTTGTTTGTTAATAGGACAGTGTCTCCTTCTTTGATATTTTTAAATTGTTCTTTTGAGAAATCTAGAAGAATTGGTATGGTCCAAGGAGTATCTGATTCAAGTCTTTTATCTGTGATAACATTTTCTAAATCATTTCTGCAAAGAAATCCTTTTAATGGTGAAAAAACACCGTTTGCAATATTATCGATATCTTCTGAGAGATTGGTATTTATTTCAATTGTTGGGAGGTCTTGTTTTGATATGTCCTTTTTTATTTTTCTATCGATTAATGTTCCGCCGTGTGGTTTAGGCATTTGTGTCACCTCAGTCCAGGTATCCTAGTGCTCGGAGTCTGTCTTTTACTCGTTCTTCGTCTTCTTTGCTGAATCCTTCGTCTGCGTCTTCTTCCATTCCTGAGATTACTTCCCTTAATACATAGGTTACGTAGGATGAAAGTGAGTTGAATCCTGTTCCTTCAATTCTTTTTTTTATCTTTTCTGCCAGTGGGGTTGGGATGGATATTGTCGTATATTTTTTTTCATCTTTTTCTTCAGTCATGATCTTCACCAATAGTTATATTTAACTATATATCATTATATTTAGTGACATGTCATTATGATGATGTATTTAAAATTTTTTATTTTTGAAATTGGAATTTAGTGATGAATAATATTAAATTATCGTTTTTGATACATCTCCATAATGAGGATTGGTGTAATAGGAGCTGGCTACGTTGGACTTATCACCGGAGTATGCCTGGCAGATCATGGACATAATGTTATATGCATCGATATCGACCCGCAAAAGGTAGATGCCGTGAACAAAAAAATGTCACCATTCTATGAAAAAGACCTTGCTGTTCTCCTCAAAAGAAATGAGATTAAGGCAACAACAGAATATACACAAGCAATATCAAATGCACAAATTATCTTTATCTGTGTAGGAACACCAACAAAAAAAGACAACACACAAGATTTAACATATATACAAAACGCATGTAAACAGATTGGAAAGAATCTACAGAAAAACCAAACAATTGTTGTAAAAAGCAGCGTCGTCCCAGGAACAACAGAAAAAATCATCATTCCACTTCTAGAAAAGTACTCAAACAAAAACGAGGGAGATGACTTCCATGTCACTGTAAATCCAGAATTTCTACAAGAAGGAACTGCAGTTGATAACTTCCTCAATCCAGATAGAATAATTATTGGATGTAAAAACAAAAAAAGTAAAAAAACCTTAGAAACACTTTACAAAGACTTCGCCTGCCCGAAACTTTTTACAAGCCTCACCGCCGCAGAAATGATAAAATATGCATCAAATGCGTTTCTCTCCACTAAAATTTCTTTTATCAACGAAATCGGCAATATCTGCAAAAAACTACATATCGACACATACGACGTTGCGGAAGGAATGGGCTATGATAAAAGAATCGGCAGGGCATTTCTCAACGCAGGAATAGGATGGGGAGGATCATGTTTTCCAAAAGACGTAAAAGCACTCATAACAAAAGCAAAAGAATTAGGAGAAACACCGATTATCTTGGAAAGCGTCTTGCAAGTAAATCAAGAACAACCCAATAAACCACTGGATCTCCTAAAAAAACACATTAGTGATATTAAAGGAAAAGAAATTGGAATTCTCGGTGCATCATTTAAACCAGGAACAGATGACATACGAGAAAGCAGAAGCATACCGATTATTGAAGAACTGCTCAAAGAACAAGTAACCGTAAAAATATACGATCCAAAAGCAATGGATAACCTAAGAAATATTTTTCCAACAATTTCTTATTGTTCTCCAGATGAAGTATTGAATTCAGATGCTGTTCTCATCTTAACAGACTGGGAAGAATTTGAGCATCTTAACTATAAAGACAAAGTAGTGATCGATGGAA
>JAIWHQ010000032.1:0-11241 GCA_048629575.1 Thermoplasmatota archaeon
CGCTAATTCTATTTAAATCTAGTGTGGCAAAATGTCAAAATGAAAATATTTCCTTACATTCCTATTATGAAGGCAGGTTTCAGATTGTATATACCACCAACACATATTCTAAATGTTTGACATGCAACTTTATCCACTTGTATTTGGTTTTTTCCAAACCGAAGAGAATAGGGTGATTTGCTTCCAAATAAAAATTGCATATGGGGGAGCCCACATCGGAACTGGAACATGAATTTGCTAGTAAATTTTATTGGAGTCCGATTCAAACAGAGGATAAGATTTGAATTCGCTTTTACTGGTTAAAAATCTTATTTTTCAAAGAGTATAAAATCATGTAAATATCCTAATATGCTTTATCGTGATGGTCAAGTGATATTATTCTAACAACATTTCCTTCTATTTTGAACACAAGAACAAATGGGCCAAAATGTATTCTCCTATATCCTGCAAGAACATTTTTGAGGGATTTGTAATGTCCCGGATCCTGTACGATATCAATAAGTTTCTTTTGTATTTGACTGAATAATGCCTTGTCTTTTTTCTCCAACTTTTTCATGGATTTTTCGAACTGTAAACTAAACTCAACAATGTATTCCATGTTACAAATTCTTTAGATATTCAACGGCATCTTTTTGGTTGAATTTTTTAACATTTTTTCCACGTATCATATCATTTTCAATTTTTTGATATCTTTCCATTCTCTCAAAGAATACTTTTTTTCTGATAAGTTCTAGAACGAACTCTTGAATATTTTTATAACCAAATTCTTTTGAATATTCTTTTGATGCTTTCAGCAAATTTTCTGGCATGGTAAGGCTTATCTGTTTTAAAGTCATAATATCACCAAGTACTTATATGTACTAATATGTACGTAATAGTAGTTAAACTTTTCTAATAAGTAGTCTAAATAACTCAAATTTTTACCATATTTTTTTCATTTTGAATATTCGCACCAGATAAATATCGTTTTTAGAAAATTGAATGGTTTAATAGTACCCTAATTTATGAGAGCTGTTTTTGTTTGGTTTTTTCCAAACGTCTTCCAACTGTTTATATACTTACAGATATAATATAAATTGTTGATAAAAATGGTTGATATGGAAAAAGAACTAAAAAAGCTGTACAAAGATGCAATGTACTGCCATCTGCTGCGTGAAGGATACAAAAATAAACAAGCAAAATTAAAAGTAGAACAGATATTTGACAACTAAGTACAGATATTACTAGATTTATGTTGCTAAAATTTCAGCCATTTTTATGTAAGACTCATCAATCCCTTTTTTCCTTGTCCAGGTTTCTTCAAGCGGCGTAAGAGCTATGGTATTATGCACAAGACCAATCATTTTATCATTTTCGCCATTCATAACTGCAAGGACTGATTCATATCCAAGTCTACTAGCAAGCAGTCTATCAAATGCTGTTGGACTGCCACCTCTTTGTTGATGACCGAGAACACTTATCCGTATATCCCAATCGACTAGTGTTTCGATTTTTTTCTTTATGTCAAATGCGTTTCCTGCCTCATCGCCCTCAGCGACAACAATAATACTGCTTTTCTTCCCTCGTCTGTGCCCTGCATCAAGTCTGTTACAAAGATTTTCTATATCTGAATCTGTCTCAGGGATGAGTATTTCCTCTGCACCACCACTAATACCTGTGTAAAGGCCGATATAACCTGAATCTCTTCCCATTACTTCAACAATAAAAAGCCTTGAATGAGATGTTGCAGTATCTCGTATTTTATCAATTGCTTCAAGTGCAGTGTTGACTGCGGTATCAAAACCAATAGTGTAATCTGTCCCATAGAGATCGTTATCAATTGTTCCAGGTACACCTATGCCTTGGATATCAAATTCGTTGATGAGTTCATGAAGCCCACGAAAAGAACCATCGCCACCGATGACAATGAGGCTATCTATTCCTAATTTTTTTAAATTATCATAGGCTTTAGATCGTCCCTCTTTTGTAAAAAAATCTTCACAACGTGCTGTTAAAAGAAAGGTTCCTCCATATTTTATGAGATTGCTCACAGATGAAAGTGTCAACTCTATAATATCACCATCGATCATTCCTTCATAGCCTTGTTTAATACCAAAAATCTTGTTTCCATGAAAAATCCCTGTTCGTACAACAGCTCGCAATGCTGCATTCATCCCTGGGGAATCACCCCCACTCGTGAGAACTCCTATGGTTTTAGTCGGCATAATCACATTCTCCCATATTTCAAGGTATAGTTATTCTGAAACAATAATTTTTATAAAAAATGAATGGTAGTCACAAACGATAGGATGCTCTGTACAAATTATCTATTTTTTTCTCCTCTAAATGCCCTATATAAGAAATATGCAAGACCACCATAGAGTACTACTGATCCAAAGATAAGCATGGCAATGGCAGAAAGCGGTAGTCCCATCAGATCACCTCTTCATGTTTTTTGATTTTCATAAAGACAAATGAGAGCAGAAATATTGCAAGACAAGGAGTGACTCCGCCAAGAACGATAACCCACCATGGATAACCTAAGTAAGGATTTGTAATGTTATCTATTATGGCGATTGCGAGTAAGAGAAACAGTACAAACGGTATGACAAATTTAATGAGATACTCCCACCATTTGCCGATCTTAATTTCTGATGTTTCATTTGCATGTTTTCGTAGTTTTGAAAGTTTATACATCCACCCTAGGATTAAACATTCCACTAGGCCAATCATGACGAGGCCAAAGTTTGCGATGAAATGATCCACTATATCAAGCCAGTGAAGTCCGCTTCCAGTAGCAAAAAGTAGGCTGATGAAAAACCCAATAATGCACATGAATCCTGTTGCTTTTGCTTTTGTAATCCTAAATTTTCCATGTAGCCCTGAAACCATTGGTTCTACCATTGAAAATGCTGAATCAATTCCAAAGGTGAGAAGTGCAATAAAAAATATCATCCCGAAAAATGATGCGGCAACAGGAAGTAGTGATATTGCAGTGGGATATGTGATAAAGGTGAGGGTGGGACCACCTATACCGAGTTCTGTAACTCCCACTCCTTGTGAAGCAGCAAGGTATCCGACAACACTAAATACAGTAAACCCTGCGAGAAATGAGGTTCCTGCATCAGCTAGTGAAATGATAAATGCATTATTTGTGATATCTGATTTTTTCTTAAGAAAACTTGCATATGTTATCATGATTCCTTGAGCGACACCAAGGGAGAAAAATACTTGTGCGTAGGCGGCAAGCCAGACTTTTACATCTGTTAGTCGTGAAAAATCGGGTGTGAGATAGTAGCTGATTCCTTCAATTGCTCCTGGGAGTGTTAGTCCTCTGATTGTAAGAATTATGAGAAGAATGGTTGGGATTGGTACGGTGATTGCCACGATTTTTCCTATACGATTTACACCTTTGTAGAGAATAATAAAGACACAGAGCCAGACGGCGATTAGCCCTAAAACGACTGGGATGCTAATACTTCCAAATATTTCTGGTGTTCCTGTATCTCCAAGGAAGTTTTTGAAGAACGCACTGGCTTGTGATCCCCATCGTAGATCAAGTGAGTAGATCATATATGAGAAACACCATGCCATTATTACAACATAATAGAGTGCGATGACGAAGGGGACTAGTACTGCCCACCATCCTGCCCATTCCCATTTTTTTCCGATTTTTTTAAATGCATTTGGTGGAGCACTTCGTGCCCAGTGGCCTATTGATAATTCTAGAATCATAAGTGGTATTCCAGCGGTGAAGAGTGCGACAAAATAAGGGATGAGAAATGCTCCTCCGCCGTTTTCATAACACACGTATGGAAATCTCCAGACGTTTCCAAGTCCTACGGCAGA
Organism: Thermoplasmatota archaeon; assembly: GCA_048629575.1. Classification (GTDB taxonomy): domain Archaea; phylum Thermoplasmatota; class E2; order DHVEG-1; family DHVEG-1; genus JAUWYM01. Next base: position 3,829 of record JAIWHQ010000032.1, read on the forward strand.
TCCGATTGCTGCCATGACAAATGCAAATCGTGTGTTCCAATATTCCTTTTTAGCTATGGTATCTACCAAAGTATTATATGGCTCATTTATTTATAAATATATTCTAATTATTATATTATCAATTATGTCCTAATGAATCATATCCAGATTAAATAACAACCTTCCAAAGATAGTATCAAAAACTGAGTTTGATTTATGCGCTATCTCTTCATTTCCATAGCTTATCTGTGGAAGAATAATGCAAGAAGGTGTATCAGAGCCGAGATGAATCGTGTTTTCAGCAATGTTATATGTCGAATTTTTATATATTGCATCTGCTGTGTTTGGGTTATTTAGAAATCTTGGATAATTTGAAGAAGATACTGAAACCCTAATTTTATGACCCGTATTCCAAATATATGATGTGCTCCACAAATCAACCTCTACTTCATATATTTCTCCAGATTCCATAAATTCCCAATGATCAACACCGTTTCGATTTCTCATTCGAAGAATGCCATCAGTAATAAGCATGGATCTCCCATCCGGATAAACGTCAGTAAGTTTAACTGTAAAATCAGTATCCGAACAATTGGAAGAAACAAATAAACGTGCTTTGATAGGTCCAGTTGCTTCATATGGTTCTTCAAGAATTTCGCTTGTAAATACAAGAACATCGCTTCTTTCTTCAATGCCTGTCTGATCAAATGGACCCCGAGCAAGATTAAGGTTCTGACCTCCAATTGTTGGTACGGGATTTGTTGGATCATAAAGATAAGACATCGGTTCAGATTGATCTTGGGGAGACGTACTTAATTCACCGTTGTTATGGAAATACCATTCTGTCTCAATATCATTTATTGGCCAATCTTCTGCATATCTCCATTCATTTCCAGGAGCAAATGGTTTGTCAACATCACCCATCACGTAATAAGAAACCGTTGGCCAGCTATCAAATGCGTTTGATTTATCCATTGTATATTGACGGATCATATCTCTAAACATTTTAAGCGACCAAAATCCAAGAGAATTCATTGGATAAACGAGATCTCCTTGATTCCGCTCAATATATCCATCATGGGTCCAAGGGCCAATAATAAGCTTAGATTTTCCTAGCGCTCCAGGACCACCTAGATGTTGATATCCTTGATATCCTTCAATTATTCCTTGAAGAAAGATGTCGTACCATCCACCAAGATGAACAGCAGGAACATTAACATCTTGCCAGTTATCATCAAGTGAAACATTTGTCCAAAAATCAAGTGTGTAATTTTCATTTGCTAAGAGTTCTTCTAAAATATATGTACTTCCTTGACCTGAGAGCCATCCTTCGACAAGTCCTTTTCGGAATTGGCCACCTTGAAAGACTGCATGTTTATGAAGATTAGGTGTTGCAACCATAATAAATTGACATGCAAGATTAGGCGGATTTGCACCAGCCATAAAATATTGATTAATTCCTAATGCAGAAGGGCCAGCTGTTGCAATTTTCCCATTTGACCAGCTTTGATTTGCAATCCATGCTAATGTATCAGGTCCATCGGTATGAGAATTTTGAAATAATGTATCAATGCCTTCTGATGCGTGTCGTCCTCTCATATCTTGAATAACTGTTGGCCAACCAAAAAGTGAAAATAACGACCCAAGAATTGATAAAGCATCTTTGTCGTATGGAGTTCGAATTAATATAGTTCCATGAGGTGCAGGTCGTAATAGTAAATCATATGCATCTGTTGCAAGATGTATTCCATCACGCATTTCTATCATGTATGTTTTTCCAAAAATTGAACCAGGAGATGATGAGCTATCATCCAAATCCTTTTTTATCAAACAAGGTGTTGTATTTTTTATATTAATTTGTTCAGAGTTTACACTAATAGTTGACATAATAACTGAAAAAAATAATAAAAAAACAACAGTTCCAACAATCATTTTTCTTTTCATTTGATCTTTCCTTAAACAAATGATAACCAGTAACAAGATATAAATATTCTTGTTGGAGATATATAATTACCCACATCTCATTTTTAGTACTATTATTTATATACAATATTTCTTTACGGCTAATTAGGCTCTATTGCAGGGGTAGCCAAGCCAGGTCAACGGCGATAGACTCAAGATCTATTCCTGTAGAGGTTCGAGCGTTCGAATCGCTCCCCCTGCATTTTTTATCTTCCAAAAAAACTTGGGCGAAAAATCCACCTAAGAAGTTTTTATTGCTTCCCCTCTTCCAATAACATGAAGTTTTTTAGCGTTTAAATCGAGTAATAAAAATGTATCATCTTTTGTGTAAACTATTTGTTTTTCTAATTCTAATGTTATTGTGTTTTCTTTCATATCTGCAATTTTTGCTGGTACGGTTTGCATACCTGCGGTAACATGGAATAACCCTTCTTTTAATTCGCTCGGGTAAAACTTATTCTTTTCAAAAGAAAGGGTTAATTTTGCAGATACTTCGCAATCTTCAGGAGCACATATGAAAAACCCGCGTTTCATCTCTTTAGCCGCAACTCCCTTTATGGCAAGACCAACTCTTGATCCTGTTTCTGCTTCGTCAAAATTTTTGTCTTGCATTTGAATTGAACGTACAATTACTTCTTTATTTGTAGGCATTAACGAAAGTTTGTCATGCTTTTTTAGAGTTCCTTTTTTTACGAATCCAAGGAGTACTTCTCCAACCCCTTTGACACTAAATGCCTGATCTATTACGACCACAGGAGATGTATCTATAACTCTTTTAGGATCTATTTTTTGTAGTAATTCAAATATTTTTGCGATATCTCTTTCAATAATTACAAATGATTTGAGTGATGTATCCTTGATTATTTTTTCTATTTGACTCGTATCAGCATAAGGTGGTGATAATATAATTCCTTTAGAAATACCAAATGAATCAATCATAATTACAGTTTCACCTACCTCGTGAGTGAGTTCTGTAAATGAAATTATAGCAAAATCTATACAAGACATTATCTGACTTTTTGCAGATAATTTTCCCTCTGCCGGTTGCATGAATGTAAAAATACAGTCATCTGTTTTTCTGTTGAACATAATAATATCTGTTTCAGATCCTTTTTTACCAAGATCTTTACCAAGCTCTTCATCGTGAAATAGTCCAACTGTAAGATTTTTCATTAAGGGGGCATAGTCAAATTATAAATAAATCTATTTGTCCGTCTACCAAATAATTAATGTAACAAGATACAATATTGACTTATTGTGGAATACGAATTAATAATTGTTAGGTATGGTGAAATAGCATTAAAAGGCAAGACGACACGCAGACATTTTGAAAACCGCCTGGTAAGCAATATAAAAAACGCATTAAACAGAGAACAGATCACGCATAGGATAAAAAAAGAATGGGGCAGAATCTACGTTTATACAAATCAGATAAATAAAAGTATGGACGTTCTACAGAAGATTTTTGGGATAGTTTCTATGAGCCCCGCAGTACAAACACAAAGCAATATGGATTCTATGTCCAATCTTGCTGTCAGCATTTCAAAAGATGCATTAACTGAAGAAAAAACCTTTGCTATTAGGGCAACAAGGGCTGGGAATCACAAATATACAAGTCAGGATGTTGCAGTAGAACTTGGCAATGATCTCGTTAAAGCGACAAAAGCAAGTGTGGATCTAACAAAACCTGATTTTAAATTATTTATCGAAGTAAGAGATGAACGCGCTTATATTTTCACAGAAAAAATACGCGGGACTGGCGGCCTACCTTTAGGTACTCAAGGAAAACTCCTAGCATTAATTGATGATTCAGACTCCATTTTGGCGGCATGGTATCTTATGCGCAGGGGATGTACGATAATTTTTGTAAATATTAATAAATCTAGCACAGACACTTTAAATTCATTTATAACCAATTGGTATGCAGAATCAGATGTAACTGTGATTGATCCAAAACAGTCGCCTCTCTATGAAAATTTAAACAAAATAGCGTCTGAAAGAAATTGTGATGCTGTTGTAACAGGTCATACCATTTGTGAAGATTCCCAAAATGAATTATCTGATATTAAACTCATGAAAAAACACATTAACCTTCCGATTTTACATCCATTAATCGCTATGGAAAAAGAGGATATAAATAAAAAATGTAGGGGGCTAGGAATACCAACATGAATATAGTTATCCTTGGAGCAGGGGCGATAGGCTCTTTGTTTGGGGCATTACTATCAAAACATCACAATGTTCTTCTTTTAGGTAGAAAACCTCATGTTAGCACCATCCAATCAAATGGATTGCATATCCAAGGAAAAACAATGTTTCATGAGAAAATATCTGCAACAGATACAGTCAAAGATGTATCCTTTGATGTAGATCTTTTACTGCTAACAGTAAAATCGTATGACACCATTAAAGCAATAAAACAAGCTAAACCAATCATATCAAAAAACACAATAGTTCTTACGTTTCAAAATGGGTTGGATAACATTGAAAAACTCCAGTCGGTTATTTCCAAAAATCAGATTCTTGCAGGAATTACAACCCATGGCGCGGTTTTTAAGAGTCCTGGTGTTGTCCATCATACAGGAATTGGACGGACAATCATTGGTGAACTCGACGGAACAGAAACAAAACGTCTAAAAAATATTGTTGAACTTTTCGATGAGGCTAACATCCCAGTGAAGATAAGTCACGATATCCTTAAAGATATCTGGCAAAAAGCAATTATAAACTCATCAATTAATCCCCTTACTGCGATTTTTCAATGTAAAAATGGTTATCTTATGGAAAACCCCGTTCTTTTCCATCTGGTTTCTTGTCTTTGCGAAGAATCAACAAACGTTGCAAAAAGCATGGGATATACATTTACAACAAAGTATCTGTTTGAACAAACAATTCAGGTTATTAATGAAACTTTTAACAATAATTCATCAATGTTACAAAGTGTTGAAAGAAAATCCCAAACAGAAATTGATTCAATTAATGGAAAAATTGTGACATTTGGACGAGAGAATAATATTTCAGTATTATTAAATGAAGCAGTATGTTTTATTATTAAACAATCGTATTCATAAAAACATTTTTCTTGGTTTTTTGAATTTCAACCGATATTTTTATATAAACAATAAAGTATAATATATAGTGTAAATTAAAAAGTTGGGGACGTTATATTAATGACAGCAATGCAGAAGAAAAATAATTTCATGGTAGGAGCTGCCATTTTTATTGCTCTTATTGTTGTTTTATCTGGAGTTTATTATGGTGCGGTATATTTTGGTGAAAAACCAAAAAGTCAAAAAGAGACAGAAGAACCACCAATTATTGACGATCAAATAAGTCCAGGGGGAAATCAAGCTCTTCTTGTAGAAATAAATAGAATTCGCCATCGAGGAATTATCGATGCAATGCTTGGTTCTGGATTTAGGTTGCAAGATCCTCCATCATTTTATTACACATGTACACGTGATGGAAACACCTTCGTTAGTAAAGATGTATCCGCTGCAGGTGGAGCATCAAGTGAACAGTTATTTAGCACATGGGACACCATGTTTCAAGAAAACAGATTGCAGGAAGATATTGAAGAAGAACAGGAAACCGTTGATGTATCACTTAGCATCATTGAACGAGAACCATCTGGACTTTTAGGTCGAAAATATAAGGATGTTGAAAAAGAAAAAATCGATGTAACCTATGATTTTCGAACAGGACGATGGACTGGAGATGATTACTTTTTAGACGAGAGTGGCTATGGTCACTATGTAGGAGAAACGTTCGAAGTATGGTTTAGTATCTATCAAACAGATGTTGATGGAGATAAAATCCCTTATTGGACCGAAGTGAATGTTCTTCATACCAATCCTTTAATTGATGATAGCGATTTAGATCCCGATGGAGATGGAATCCCAACTTATTGGGAGTGGTACTGGGGCTATGATCCGCATACTTGGGACGATCATGAAAACCTTGATCCCGATATTGACGGTATTCAGAATATCGAAGAATATCAAATGAGCAAATATTTTGCAGATCCATACAATCAAGATATCTACATGGAAGTTGATGGGATGGAAAAAGGAGGTCTTTTTGATCCTGCGCATGTCTTTTATGAAGAATCTGGACAGATCATGATTGAGCGATTTGCACAACATGGAATTAATTTATACATAGACAATGGTTGGCCAGGTGGGCCATCAAATGGCGGTGGCGAACTCCTCAGCCATTATGATACTATTTCACAAGATTCTGGAGTAATGTTACAGTTCTATAGACATAATTTTGCTGATGAACGAAAAGGAATCTTTCGATACATGATTGTAGGGCATAATGCCGGTTTTTGTATTCCATCAGAATTAAATCGATATGATACCATTGTTATTGATAGTAGTCTCAAAAAAGTATATACAAAAAGATTTGCGTTTACTCCAAGAACCCAGAGAATTGTTCTTGCTGCTGCAGCATTACACGAACTCGGGCACTCGTTGGGTATTGCCCCGTGGACATTTCAGGGAAATGACAACATTTCATTTGCATATGGCCGGCAAGAAAAACAAAAGTTTCTTGATACCTGGGCAGACTATTACAGTGTCATGAATTACTACTATATATGGAATAAAGACCTTGCTGATTATTCGGATGGAAGTAACGGGCCACCATATGATCAAAATGATTGGGAAAATTTCTATTTTCCAACCTTTGAAATTGATTCAAATGCTGTTGAAGATCCTATCATCGAACCACCAGGAACAGATCGATTAATCAATGAAACTCCCGAACCTCTTTGGGATAGCTGGTATATTGAAGAAAACCTTACACAGTCTAACCAAGTGAAATTTTCAACGAAGTGTTATGTTGAAAATATTGATGCAGAATTCAGAGTATATGTTCCTGATAGCTATGATGTAAACGAAAAAAATGGAACATATGTAAAGATCTATGCTAAACCTGATGCTGGCACATCGTATTCTCAGTGGTCTTTGATCGCTGAAGGAACACTTGATGAGACAGGCGAAATCATATTTTATTCTATTGATGAAACAATTGATGAGCTTTGGCAATATATCGACTAAAGCTTTTTTTTCTAATTTTTTTCATTTAACAACTAAAGGATAAAATTTTTGTAATAATAATGAGATGTGGTTGCAGTACGTACAAAAAGAAACATTGCTGAGGTAGGTATCTTTGAAGATTTTTGTGACGCGAAGCATCCCTGAACCAGGATTAAAGCTTTTAGAAAAACATCATCAGGTGGAGGTCAACCCTTACGATCGAGTTCTTACAAAAGAAGAAATCATTAAAGGTGTAAAAGGAAAGGATGGTCTTCTTTGCCTTCTAACCGATCCAATAGATGCAGAGGTTATAAATTCAGAGCCAAAACTCAAGATGATAGCTAGTTATGCCGTTGGTTATAATAACATAGATGTCAAGGCTGCAACAAAAAGAGGGATACCTGTAAGTAACACACCTGGTGTTCTAACT
>JAIWHQ010000033.1:0-11172 GCA_048629575.1 Thermoplasmatota archaeon
TGGAGGTGAAAATGGATATTCCTTAAACTTTCTGATAGTAAAAGTAGAACCTTTTGTTGTAACCTCGGTACTAAGTGTCGTCTGAAGTCGGGAGCCGTCAGGCATTGTTGCATCAAGCATGGGCTCTGCAATGGAGATATGTTTTCCGCATTTCTGAGCAAGTTTCACTACGAAATCAGAAAGCTCTTCTTCATTCTCGAATTGAACGTTACTTTTCAACGAACCATAGCGCCGATGATATACGAAAATTGGGGTGCTGGAGCCATCGCATGAAATATCCTCAATATTCGGATCTTTCATAAGAACCTCTAGTCTATCAAGACCAAGGAACTGTTTTTTCAGGAAATAAACAATTTTCTTTTTAGACGGAGTACTGATTTTCAGTGCGTAGTCATCAATAATCTGACCTATTCTTTTGATGATATATGCTTCTTCTCCTTTTGACTCCAACTCTGTTGTATCGACAGAAAATCCGCTTAATGTCTCTTTCATGAATTTTAAAATACGTGCTTCATCTTTAGATAATTCAATCTCAACTAAAACATATCGTTTATCAAGAGTGTCTTCCTCTCGGATAATTTCAACATAGGCAAATGGTTCTTCTAAGAGATAAAAATCAAGTTCTTCCCATGCACCTTTCGAATAACCTAATCTTTGTAATGTAACTGACTTGAGTTGATTCGCATCGTTTAAAAATCGAATCTCTCCATCGGGTGTGATACCTTCAATTTTAATCTTTTTGACTGGAGACGGCGTTTTCTCCTTATCCTGTTCAGTTTTAGAAGCGACGTCTTCTTTGATTTCTTTCTTTTTAACACTTTTTTCTGCTGAAAATGATTTATCAATGTCTTCTTGTTTCTTTGGCTTACTCTCAACTGCGTTTCCTATTGTTTTCTTCCCTGTTCTTCTTGAAGTTGTTATGCTGTATTCTCCCAGCTGAAATGATTCAGATGTATTCTTGGGCGAAGACTTATCTACTGTTGTATCCGTTAAAGATGGTTCTGTTGATTCAACATTGCTCTTCGTAGGTACTGTTCTTTTTTCTTCATCTTCTTTTCCAACATGAGGATGTTTTGTATCTTTTTGCCCTTTTACATATCCATCTTTATTATCTTCTCTCAGAGTTTTTTCTACGTTTTTCTTTAATGATTTGACGTCATCTTGAACTGGTTGTTTGGGTTCAGACATACTAGGTTCAGCAGGTGTTGTTTTTTTACGTTTTACTTTTGGATCAAGTGGGCTTTTTTGAAATGGTTTGTTATCTGTTGATGTGGAATCTGATACATTGTTTATTTCTTTGGAAATTTTATTTATTTGCTTATTTAACCATTTAGCTATATCAGGAGGTATTTGTGCAGCAGATTTGCCAACAGCCTTTTGAGGATGATATTCATCTGAAAGTCCAACCTTTTCTGTTGGTTTTTCATTTTCGCGGAATATCTTTTTGAGTTTTTTCCATGTAGCAGTTTTCTTTTTTTCACCATCGGAATCTTTCTTAACTTTCACAGAATAAACAGATTTTTTGTATTTTGCTTCTGATGAAAAACTCTCAGTATCAAAATGTTTCAGTTTATTAGATATGGGACTCTGCTGTTTTTGATTTGCGCTGTCTTTAGTTTCAAGTGATACTCTCTTTTTCTTTCCAAATAAAATCTTATCTACTTTGTCCTCAATTTTTGCAATATCTTTTCTCTTTAAAAGGCGTGGGGATTTATTGACACTTGAACTATCTTGCAAAGTGTCCCTCCTTTACTTGCTTCCATTTCTTCATACGCATCCCATCATCCCACATTTACCCACATTTAGTATGAAATTAATATAAGCATGACTAAATAGTTATGTTGCTTAAAGTACATCTCATCCGATAATCTTTGTATATATTGTAAGTATTTATAGCTTTCTTAATTGTCTCCCAAATTATGGTACCTATCAGGATATATGATAGACAACTATTTCGGCTTTCTTACCTTCAAAAGAGCAGCAAGAATGCCAAGAGCAAAAGGAAGTATGATGATATAATAAATTAGATCGATTTTTCTTAGATACACAGTAAAATCATATCCATACAAGTAAAGTAAAATTAATGATACTAAGATAATTGGTGTTAAGATAACAAGTATTAGTGGGAGCGCTTCTCTGTTCATAGTTATTAACCATACTATTCGATATGTTGTAATTAGATGTGTTCTATTTCTACTTAATGAAAAAATCAAATGCAACTCTTTTGTAAAAATGCATGAAGAAAAATCTATAAAGCCTTATCGGTTACCTGGCAAAACGGTGATTATCCATGGCAAGAACAAAAGTAATTATAATGGGCGCTGCAGGTAGAGATTTTCATAACTTTAATGTCTACTTCAGAGATAATGAGAAATACGAGGTTGTCGCGTTTACTGCAACACAAATTCCAGATATAGCGGGAAGAAAATATCCTGCAGAGCTTTCTGGAAAGCTCTATCCAAAGGGCATACCGATATATTTGGAAGAGAAAATAACTGAACTGATAAAAGAAAACGATATTGACCAGATTGTTTTTGCCTATAGTGATCTACCTTATTCTTATGTGATGAGTAAGTCAGCATTGGTGAACGCAGCAGGTGCAGATTTTATTTTACAAGGACCAAAAAATACAATGCTTTCGTCAACAAAACCAGTAATTGCTATCTGTGCAGTACGAACTGGTTGTGGAAAATCACAGGTTTCACGAAAAATATTTGAGATTTTAACAAAGAAAGGACATAGGGTTGCATCGATTAGACATCCAATGCCTTATGATTCGGATCTTACCTTGCAGACATGTCAGAGATTTGCAAGCTATGAAGATCTTGATAAATATCGATGTACAATTGAGGAGCGGGAGGAATATGAACCATATATTGATATGGGTGGTGTGATATTTTCGGGTGTTGATTATGAAAAAATACTCAGAGAAGCAGAAAAAGAGGCAGATGTGATTATTTGGGATGGAGGCAATAATGATTTCTCGTTTTACAAACCTGACTATCTTATAACAATTGCAGATCCGCATCGTGCAGGACATGAAATTGCGTATTATCCTGGAGAAATGAACGTACGAGCAGCGGATGCGGTTATCATAAATAAAGTAAACACAGCAAGAAGTGAAGATATCGCGCTTGTTAGAAAAAATGTCGAAGAGATAAATCCAAATGCAAAGATAATTGATGGGATTTCAACAGTTGAAGCAGAGGATCTAGATATGATTAAGGGCAAAAAAGTTCTTGTTATAGAAGATGGTCCAACCGTAACCCATGGCGGTATGAAATATGGTGCTGGAATGGTTGCGGCAAAGGATGTTGCAGGAGAAATAGTTGACCCAAGGCCGTTTGCTGTCGGCTCAATAAAAGAAATGTTTAAGAAATATACTCATTTGACAAATATTTTACCTGCGATAGGTTATGGTAAAAAACAGATTAGTGAGCTTGAAGAAACAATAAATAACACGGACTGTGAGGTCGTTGTCAGTGGAACACCAATTGATATCAATAGAGTTCTTAAATCAACAAAACCAATCGTGCGTATTAGATATAGTGTTGGTGAAACAACTGCGAAAGAATTAGAAGATATCGTTGATAAATTCCTAAAAACACATAATTTACTGTAGTTTTTTTCCTGCGAGAACAAATTGAGCGAGAAGTGATTCTAGCTGTATATGTGCGTTGCTTCCTTCAACAAGTCTGAATTCTGTTTCGCCAGTTTTTTCTATTAAGGCGACCTTGTTTTCATCAGGAATAGTGAGATCAAAGATGACTCTATGCATCTGCTTAATGATGTCTTCTCCTGAGAGCCCGTATTTTATCAGTAGGTCGTAGAGTTGATTTCTTGCAGTCATAAAATTTCCACTAAGAGCGGTCTTGATCATTGTTTTTACGTCTTCAGGTCTTGCTGTAGATGAGGTTTCGTACAATAGTTCTGCAGTTATTTTTTTGTTGATAGATGCACCAACTTGAAGGACGTTTATTGCTTTTCTCATGTCTCCTCGTGCAATGAAGATCAGGGTTTCAAGGCCGTCAGGGGTGATTTCTAGTTTTTCTTTTGAAGCTATTTTGCGTATGTATTTTTTAATGTCTTCTTCTTTGATTGGTTTAAAACGAAACATGGCACATCGTGACTGGATGGGTTCTATGATTTTTGAGGAGTAGTTAACGGAGAGAATGAAGCGGCAGTTGTGCGTATATTTTTCAATGGTTCGTCGAAGTGCTGCTTGTGCATCTGTTGTGAGTGAGTCTGCTTCGTCGAGAAAAATGATTTTAAATGATGTTTTTCCAAGGGGTGCTGTTCGTGCAAAGTCTTTTATTTTTCCACGGATAATTCCTATCCCTCGTTCGTCGCTAGCGTTGAGTTCATGAAAGTTTTGTTTCCATGTTTCTTTTCCAAATACTTCTCTTGCTAGAGCAAGTACGGATGTTGTTTTTCCGGTTCCTGCGGGTCCTGCAAAGATTAGATGAGGTACGTTTTTTGTTTTTGCGTATGCCTTTAATCGTTCTATGATGGCCTGTTGACCTGCAACGTCATCAAGTGTTTTTGGTCTGTATTTTTCTATCCAGATGTCTTGCATTCTATCTAGTCTGTAATATTGTTTCTTTGATTAATGTTTTGTGTACGTATTCATGGTTTTTTTTGTACTGTTATTGTGGCAGATGGTGATTTTTTCGTTTTGGTATTTTTACACAAAACTTTTAAATAGAGTTATTGACAAACTTTAGCAAGACACAATATATCACTGAAGAGGTAGATAAATGGAAAAAAAGGTGATAAGAGATATAATGAAACTCTGTACATTTATTGCTCTGGTCAACCTACCATTTATTACTATGGCACAATTCATCGGAATTGATGTATTTACCGACTCATTTGAAAACCCTGAATCCTATCAATACTTCAAAAGCAGTAAGATAGATCTTGGTACAATAAACCAGGGGTATCTTGTTATTCAAAAACCATCTCATCCTGATTTCTCAATATTGACCGGAGACGAAATATTTTATTACAAGGATGAAGGAGGACTCATGTGTCGATCAATATATCACATAACCGACAGGGGTTCGATTAAGAAATATTACATCGTCAATTTCGGTGGAGAGCTGGATGATGAGCCGATTTATGATAATCAGATCATCGGAAAGGTTGTAAGTGTTATCGATGACAATGCATGGAATAAAATATCCTTGAAGATGTGGGATGCCTCTATAAATAATTTAAATGCGGTAGCATTGCTTGTAAACAACTAAAAATCATTTGTACTATTGATCATTTTTACATTTTTTATTCATCTTATTTTCGCCTTTATTTTTATAAATATATACATTTATTACCCAATTTAAATATATTATTTGATATTCGTCGAAATAATAATAAGATATAGATAAAGATACGAAGATTAGAAATATCGTTTAGTTTTAAACCTTTATCTTCTGGATATCTTTTACTCTGCTCACACACCATCTTTACATTTATTACCAAAAATTCAACCATTTTTTTATACTGGACATTAAATAAATAATATTTCCAGCATATCCTTTAAATACAACTTCTCTATTCGGAATCGTAATGGCACTATGGCAAGGTAACTCCAGAAGAAGCAAAACAGGCAGAAGACTCAGATCCGCAAGAGGAAAAAGAAAATTTGAAATTGGAAGAGAACCACATCTTACAACCCTTGGAAATCCAAAAACAAAAAACGTCCGAACAAAAGGAGACAATAAAAAAATCAGAGCACTCACAACAAACGCTGCCTATATCGTAGATCAAAAAACAGGAAAAACAACAAAAACTGAAATCACATCTGTCATAGAGAATTCTGCAAACATACACTACATACGAAGAAACATCATGAACAAAGGAGCCATCATCGATACAAAACTAGGAAAAGCAAAAATCACCTCACGACCTGGCCAAAGTGGAACCATAAATGCAGTACTTCTTACAAAATAGTCAGTTGTGATTATATATGGTCTCCAAAGATGAAGATAAATATGTAGTGTGGCCAATCTATTTTGATAAATCAATATCCCGACTTAATGGCAGAAAGATAGCAAGAAAACATGCCGTTGAAAAACCCAACAGTGAAAATATTGCAAAAGCAGCAAAATCACTTGGTCTTCATCCTATTTTAGAAAAAAATGCTGCACATCCTGCAAGACGTTGGAAAAAAGAAGGAAGAGTGCTTATCGAAAAAAAGGATTCGAAAAGTAAGCTTTTAGTGCAGATCGCAAACAGACTTGGATGAATTTTAGTAATATACTTAATTTTATAACTATTATTAATTTATAAGCTTAATTTATTAATGTTAAATGTTAACTAATAAATTTTATGCTATCATGGTGCATGCTTTCAATACTATTTTTATTGCTAAATTATGTCTAGCATACAACAAAAATACTTTGATAGATAATATTTAGCATTGCAATACATTGTAACAAATATTGCAATTACTTAGAGAAATTTACAACAATATACCGAGTAATATCTTTTAAAAACCATTGAGATATTAGGAGTTTCTCCTGTAAAAATTGTAAAAATGCTTAGTATATATAAAATTCGACGAAAAAGAGTGGTTTTTGGTTGAAAAAGACTATTTCTACGATATTGAAAAATTTGAACTATTTCAATCGATCTAAAATTTGATCCAAACGATAAGATTCCACATTTGTTTTAAAATTTTTATTTCGTTGATCCTTTAATGTTTGTTAGATAATATATAGCACGTTTTTTGATTTGGGTCAAAAAATACAAAAATTTTGGCAAAAGTTAAATACAAAATCGATATATGTGATATATGTCAGTTATCTGGCTGTAGCCAAATCCCTGAGATGATTCACATGTCAAACGAATATAAAGTAGCATATTACATAAGGGTTAGCCGGGAGGAGCAAGCAAAAGGATACAGTCCTGACGGACAAAAGTCTACTTTGGATGGTTGGTTAAAAGAAACAGGATGGAAATGGATGAAAACATATCAAGATGAAGTGAGCGGTAAGGATATCCAAAGAGAACGGTTTCAGGAGATGCTCACTGATGCTAAAAACGATTTGTTTCAGGGTATTTGCATGTATGACAACGATAGATTTTCCCGATCAACAAAGGATCTATTAACTGTAATGGATGATCTTCTTTCATATGGAGTAAAATTGCATATTTATAATCTGAGACACATAGACATCTATAGTGAGCAGGGAAGGTTTATACTTACAAACTTTGCTGCTTTCAGTGAATTTTTTAGAGGACAATTGGCATCTAAAATTCGTGTAGGCGTAAAACAAAAAATGAAAAATGAATGGTTCGGACAAGCACCATATGGTTATACTATAGTATCTGATGTTGTAGGAAACAGAAAAAAGAATACAAGACTTGTAGAAAATTCTGAAGAACAAAAAGTGATATCTCTTATGAGACAACTAAGGGCTGAGGACAAGAGCCCTAGCGAGATTGCTATGCATCTTAATGAAAATAGAGTTCAAACAAGATTGACAAGAAATGGTAACAAATGCAGTTGGCATCCAAGTACTGTAAGAAATATTCTTAATAGGACTGAAGTGATGTTAAATGAAAAAAAAGAGACCTGAATTTCCATCGGATGTTAAAAGAAAAGTGATAGAAAGATCTGGAAACAGATGTGAACGATGTGGCATTGATTTTGATGATGGATTTACCGGAGAATTTCATCACATTATTCCAGTTGTTTTTGGAGGAGATAATCGTATGGGCAATTGCTCGCTGTTATGTCGTAATTGTCATCGAATTGCTCCAAACTTGAAAAATAAAGAAGAGATGTTGGTTTATAAACATTATTTCTTACGTTTTAAAACCTTCGAGGAAGCAGCAAGATATTATGGAGTAGATAATAGATTTGATTTATATGTAAAAGCTGCTTTAGATATAGCAAAGAAATCGAAAAAGAAATTTTGATGCAACTTGAATTACCTACGTTAACATATGTCTACTGTTATGTGCATGCTAGATTTTATCTATCAATACATTTTGTTTTATCTTTATTCATGTTAACTAATAACATTTGATACTATTTATCACGAAATTTATCATGAAAATAATGATAATTTTTAGCATGATGTTAAAAGTTAAGTATGAGTATTAATAATATAAAGTTAATAGCGCAATTAAAATGAATAAGTAATGTCTGCATTTTAACTTTTCAAAATTTAATTATTTTTTATCTAGTATATTTTTAATGATAGTCTTTATCACGAAAATTGTTTGAATATTGTGCTGGCGTAATTGCCAAAATAGTAATTGTTAAGTGCGAAAGTTAATAAATTAACATTGTAGGGTTAATAGTATTAGTAAATATTGGTCTAAGTTTAAATTCAACAAAAGTTTTAATAAGAATCATGGATTTACCCGTTTCAATTGTTTGGGATTAAGGTGGGTCTATGTATATAGTAATCGTTGGAGCAGGTGGAATCGGTAGAAGACTTACTGAGCTTGCGTTAAAAGATGGACGACATAACGTTATTGTTATTGATAAAGATCAAGCGAATTGTGAAGAAATCGCTAGAAAATATGATGCTATTGCGATAAATGCTGATGCGACACAAGAAGAAACACTTGATGAATCTGAGGTTAAAAAGGCAGATGTGCTTGTGGCAACGACAAATGATGATGCGACTAATCTTTTGGTTGTTTCTCTTGCAAAAAATAAGGGTGTGAAACATCTTGTTTCTGTTGTTAATCAGGAGGAAAGCAAGCCTTTGTATATGGAGAAAGGTGTGAAGATGGTGAAGAATCCTGATATTGTTATGGCGGAAAACTTGTACAAGTCTATAAAGCATCCGACTATTGAGGAATATATGAATGTCGGAGTGTATGCTGAGATATTTCGTCTTCCAATTTCTGAAGAATCGAATCTTTCTGGAAAAACTATTAAAAAAATTGGTCTTCCAAAAAAGAGTTTGATTGTTGCGATAGAGCGTGATCATAAGTTTCTTATTCCCACTGAGGATGTGGAGTTGTTTTCAGGAGATAAAGTGACCGTTCTTGCGCATAAAGATCAGGTTGATAAGGTTGCAAAACTGTTTTCTGGATGAGATTTGAGTATTACGTTTGATATTTTTATTGACGTTTCTTTTCCTTTTTCATTTATAATTTGCGAAATATCTAAATATTAGTTTTTAATTATGATATATTATGAAAAAGATTGGAAGTATTATTTGTGTTGTGTTACTTCTTTTTGTTGGGCTGTCAATTACGCATGCGATGGGGAGTATCCAAAAAGCTGATGTTACAGAACAACCAATTATTCGTTGTGCTTTTGAAACGGAAGATCTGGTAACAATTGATTTTGTTGATTGTACTGGTGGAGTTCCTGTTAAAAAGGAAGTGAAACTTCTTAGATCTGAGTGGATGGATCTTCGTAATGAGTTAAGATCTATTCGAAGGTCAAGTGAATCTTCAATACAGTTATTGAATGCTCAATTTTCTGTTCTCAAAAAGTATGATCTTGTGTCTGATGATTTTTCATTTGAAGATGTTGTGGGTAAAAAGGTTGAGAAATTTAACAGTTTGAAGAGGCCACGTTTTTTCAATGGGGCTAGGCCAACACCTTTGTTAAATAATTATTTGTTTAACGCGATGTGTGCTATTGATTTTGAGCTGACAAATGGGACAACTGCGGTTTTTGGGCTAAATACTTTCATGAACTACATCGGTTTTGATATTCTCAGTTTTCATCATGGATATGCCTTGGATGGTATAGATACCAAAGGGGTCATTTCTGCTAACACGCCTCCAGGTGAGTATGTTGGTTTTATGTTTGGTTTTCTTGGATATTGGCTTGGTGAAAAAATAGGTACAGGGTTTTACTCTAATGTTACTGTTGCTGGTTTTACTGTTGTTACTGCTTGGCTGTCCATACCAGTGTTTCCGTAGTGTTTGTTTTAACGGGGTCTTTTTGGTAGGCCCTGTTTTATTTATACTCTTTATACAAAAAAGGTAGTAAATTTTGGCGAGTTTCATGCATTGATTGGAAAAATTTAAATAATAGTTAGTGCATAAATTAATTATAAAGAGTTAAATAATAGATGTATCATACATCAAAATCTCTTAGGGGGAATACTAAGAAATATGAAGGACAATATATACCATTTTAATCGAATGTCTTTCAAATACCGAAAGCATGATAGTGAAACCTATTTTTCCATTCCCTTTAGAACTAATTGCTATCAGGCAAAAGGAGTATATAAATCATCTTTGAACGAGGTGAAAATAAAATGAAAAATATGAAGAAAACAAACAAAATATTAAGTGAAGCTGTTGTTCTGCTAATCACAGCGGTATTAATTACCTCAATGTCCGCTGTCGTTGCAGATACACCCGAAAATGCAAAAATTTCTTCGATGAAGACAAGTGCACTTGTTGGTAATATGCCCATAGGTGAAGTAGAACTTAGTTATTATAACCCAGATACAGTTCAAAATGTTATTGGCCTTTCAGGCGGTACACCACCATATTATTGGGCTTCTGGCATTAGATTAACTCAAGACGAACTTTCACCATATGTAGGCTGGGAGATGACAAAGGTAATATTTGCTCTTAGCTGTGATAATGGACAAAGTGAAGTTTATGCAGATCTTCAAATCTATGGAGAAGGAACTCCTACACACCCTGGAAGTCTTATCTATGAAGAAACAGGCCTTTATTTTGATGCTACTGGCTTTTATACCATAGATCTTAGTGATACTATTGCCCTTGATGACCATAACGAAATATGGATTACAGTTATGTGGGAACAAACCGAAGAAGGCGCATACATACCTTATATGGATGAAGGTCCTGCAGTCGCTGGAAAAGGTGACTGGGCATACTTCAACAGTGTATGGCAGGAGTTGGCACCTGGTCTTGATTACAATTGGGCCATGGGCGGAATCATAGAAGGTAGCAATGCAGAGCTCTCAATTGTTAATGTCAAAGGATCAATTGGAGTAAATGCAGGAATCAAAAACGTCGGAGAAGACGCTGCAAATAACGTAGTGTACACAATTGATGTAACTGGTGGTCTCTTAGGACTAGTCAATAAATCTACCCCGGGTTCTATTTCAACAATTGCTGTTGGTGCTGAAGAAGCAATATCTTCTGGTATCGTCATTGGATTTGGTGCGATAGATATTGTTATAACAGCTAGTGCTGACAATGCAGTTG
>JAIWHQ010000034.1:0-11049 GCA_048629575.1 Thermoplasmatota archaeon
ACTTTGGAGATGATACAGCAATAATAACTGGTACAATGACACCATCACATACATACATGGAACCAGGTGATTATACAATAACACTAACAATAACTGATGATGACACTGGACAAGATAGTGCAACCTGGGATGTAGAAGTAGTCGATACCTTAGAAGCCTTAGAAGATCTAGATGATTACTTACAAGATCTTCCAGATGATAATTACAAGGATAAAGCAAAAAATCGTAAGAAATCCTTCGACAACAAATTCAACGCAATATATAAAATGCTTGAAAACGAAGAATATCAAAAAATCATAGACAAATTAAACCTTGACATCCGAATAAAATGCGACGGAACCATAGATGGAGACCTAATCGATGACTGGGTTACTGACCCAACAGCACAAACTCATATCTGCCAAAAAATCGATGACATAATAGCATATCTAGAATACCTATTGACACTATAAGAAACAATAGTGCAGAACCTAAAACAATAAAAAAGGAGTAATATCTCCTTTCTCTTTCTTTTTTTTAATTGGTACCTAACAAATAGGTATTTGGTGAGACGATTATGAACTATCTTTATTATTTTCAATGATTCGAAGAATAAAAAAACAAACAATCTTCACCAGATATAAAACGTATTATTGTGACGTCATTTAAACGTTCGAATCCCGATGCGGGCATATAAAATGGGACTATTTTATACCTATGGAAAACATTTAAGAATTATAAACTTATCAATTGTTAATATTAAAATATCTTTTGGGGGAAAAAATGACATCAGATAAGGTCATAGCTGTAGAAAAAATATCATTTAAAGACGCAGTGGAAATTGCTAAAAAAGGCACCCATTGCGGTATGTGTAGATTTGATTTTTTAGGTTCAGGTGTTTGTCCAGCAGGCAGAAAAAAAGGTTTTTTAGCTTACTGGCCACAGGGGCGGATGGAAATTGTAAAACAATTAGATTCAGGTCGTGTTAAACCCACTGAGAAATTAAAAGATATTGTAAATTCTTGCAATCTCTGTGGCTTTTGTGATAAGCAATGTAATTTTATTACACAATTACGCCCTGAGAAAGTTGCAAAAGCGTTAAAAGAATATGTAGAAAATTTAGATGAAAGTGAGTTTCAGAGTGTTACTGAAGACGATATCATTCACGGATTAAAAGATATTGTTGGGAATGAATGGGCGACTAATGACCCTGTTATTATTGCTTCATATACAATGACTATACTCCCTCAAGATTCTGAATTAAATTATTATGTTGTATTGCCAGAAAATACAGAGCAAATATCAAAGATTATAAAGTTTGCAAATAAAAATAATATCCCTTATATGCCGCGAAGTGGTGGAACAGCTTTTTCAGCAGCTGCACCAACAGTTTTAGTAAAAGGTCTTAGCCTTGATAAAGGTATTGTAATCGATCTTTATCGGTTAAGAAAACTTGAAATTGATCCTGAAAGTTGTACCGCAACAGTAGGTGCAGGTATAACTATGTTTGAACTGCAAAAAGAAGCTCTTAAGAATAAGCTAAGGGCATTGGCTGCAGAAGCGGGAGCACATGTATGTTCTAATATTTTAACAACAGGAATTATCTCTACCTGGGGAAACAAGTATGGTGCTTTTGCAGATAATTTCATTGATTTAACAACAGTAGATGATGAAGGAAATATCAAGAAACATAGTGATTGGGAAAGAAATAATCCTTATTCTACTGAACCTGGATTTACCAATCTATCTCTTACTCCTCCAGTTATTGTAACTGAAGCTGTTGTTAAACTTCATCCTGTTTTTGATGATGAAGAAGCTGTTCTTGTTCCATTTGATAACTTAAGAGATGCCTATAGACTTTTAATTAAGTTAGGAAAGCGCGGTGTAGGATTATCACTAGCTGTTCTTTCACGAAAATATCTTGCTGAATTTCTTAGTCCAACACTACAGATTTCTAAAGATTTTAACTTCGTTTGTAAAAACTATCTTAAACTTAACTATGTAGTAGCTATTATCTGTAATAAAGATGATAAAAATATAGTAGAAGATATGGTAGATTATACAATTGATCAATCATTAATGAAGAGTTTGATATTGGGAGCACCTAGATTTTCAAAACTAAAAGATAGTGAATTTTTAAAGATTCTTTCTGAAGAAAAGGATCCATTAAAAGCTATATTTGCAGGTCCTATGAAAAGTCATCTAGAAAAGGCTTTAGATCCTTCACCTGAGCAAGTTTCAAAAGTTTTTGATGAAGATTTACAGGATTTTTTCAAAAAAGTATATTCCAAACCAGAAATGACCGATATTGTATGGCTTCATGCTTTCAGAATATTACCAACACGAATGTTGAGACAGCAAATGTTTATGGGACCAGGAGGAGCTATGTGGACTGGAGATGAAGATCATTATTTGAAATGGATCCAGATGTTTTCAGACATGGGAGATAAATTAGACATAGAACATTCACTTGGTTTTATTACTCCTTTGGATAATGGTAAGTTTGCATATATGGAATATGATTATTATTATGATCACAATGATGCTGATGAATGTGAAAGGATAAGTAAGATAGTTGTTGATTCAATGGAGCAATCATTAGTAATGGGTAAGGTACTCACAATTCTGAATTATTTATTCAAAGGCATTTATCGGAAAGAACACGTTCTATATCCAATAGCTAAAGGTATTTCAAAGGATGAGCAAGAATTATTTAAAGAATTACTAGACACGGTTCTAGGGGAGGGAGCATAATGGTAAAATTTCTTTCAGAAGAATGGATTGAAATTGGTAAAAAATATATGCTTGAAAAACTCGATCCAGTAAAAGATCTAAAAAGTATTACAACATCATTACTTGGTGTTGTAGAACATATCCCTCCCGATGATACTACAATGAATTTCTATCTGGAACTTGAGGGTGGAAAATTAAAGGATTTTATCGTAAATACCGGTAGTACTTTTGAGGAAAAAGAAGCAACTTATGAAATAAGAGGCAACTATGGAACTTATAAAAGTGTCCTCCAAGGTGAGATGAGTCTTGGGATAGCTGTTTTAAAAAATAGATTAAAAATAAAGGGTAGTAAAATGCAGGCCCTTAGATTAATAAAACCACTCGATGGAGTAATTTTATCTTTGAAAGAAATTACAGATGAATTTGAAGAATAAAAAAGGATGAAGATATGATGACTAAAAGTGAATTAGAATTCCAAAAAAGGTTAGAAAAATTCATTCCTCCAAAAGAAACCTGGACGCCAATTGATAAAGCCCTGTTCACACCAAAAATCTATTTTGAAGATTACCAAAATACAGCAGATTTAACCTTTAATGCAATAAAATACAGCTTCAAACACCATTATGAAAATAATGAACTATATAAGCGTCTATGTGAGATAAAAAATATCACCCCAGATAAAATAAAATCCAAGGAAGACTTCAATAAAATCCCACTTCTACCTGATTCATTTTTTAAAGACTATCCAGAGGGAAAAGGATTTCTGAATTGGCTTGACAACTTATTCACAGGTTCAACTCCAATGCCTCAATTTAGAACAGAAATTCCTGATCATGATGATGTAATAGAAGAGTTTAACAAAAAAGGTGTAAGAATTATGTTTACCAGTGGAACCAGTGGTCGTTTTAGTTTTATTCCAAGAGATACTGGTTCGTGGGATCGTCTTAGATGTAATGCTATGAGATCCATAGTAGAACTTATGGATTACAATCCCAATGATACTGTTATTTTACTTATTCCAGATCCTCGTTTAACTAATCTTACAATCGCCAGTCTTTTTGGAATAGCTTATGATTTGTATGAACCTGAAAATATCCATGTCGCACTTGAAGATATGAAGATTACCACACAATTTTTACGTATGCAACGGAATGAAGCCATTGGCATTAAAGAAAAAATCAAAGCAAAAGCAATGTCAAAGATTAGCCCAATAGTTCAGAAAAAATCTGATGGAAGAATAATTAACCTTCTAGAAGATTTAGAAAAGGAAGGAAAACGAGTTAATATTGCTGGTCCACCATTTTGGCTAAATCGAATTATGGAAAGAATGATAAAAGAAGGGCGTAAAGTAAAGTTACCAGATAGCCAGGTTCTTACAGGTGGTGGATGGAAAGCTGAAGAGGATAAACGTGCACCGGAAGAGATTTTCAGAGAAAAGGTTGAAGATGTTCTTGGAATTCCTCAAGATCGTTACCATGATGTTTATGCTATGTCAGAGTGCAGCTCTGTTTTTTTAAGCTGTGAAGGACATTATAAACATATTCCTCCGACAATTATTCCACTTGTTTTAGACGAGGAACTCGATCCAATCGGTTACAATAAATTTGGTCGTTTTGCCTTCATTGATCCAATACCTGACAATTACCCTGGTTTTATTATAACAGGTGACAAAGTTAAACTGATGGAGCGTTGTCCAGTGTGTGGTCGTGAGGGACCAGTACTTGATATTGAGGTTACTCGTCTTCCAGGCGTTGAAGGGCGAGGTTGCGCAGCTGTAATGGCCGATCTAATGGAACAGGGGGAATAACTCGATGGTACGTTTTCCGTCAGATGAATGGATTAAAACATTTAAAGAAGAGCTTAACAAAAGCAAAGCTTATGAAGAAGTAGCAAAAATCTGGGAGGGCGATTTTCTTTTTGTAATAACGCCTGATGAGGAATTAAAAGAAGAAGTAACTTTTTATGTAGATCTATGGCATGGAAAATGCAGAGATGCATTTCTTGTAAAGGATAATAAAACAGCCGCTTTTATTTTCAAAGGACCTTATTCCAACTGGAAAAAAGTCATAAATAAAGAGCTAGATCCTATCCGAGGTCTCATTAGAGGTATGTTTACGATCGACGGAGATTCTAAAGTAATTCTTGATCAAGCAAAAGCAGCACAAGAATTGGTGAATACTGCAAGTCAAATCCCCGTTGATTTTGAGGTTTAATTAATGGGAAAAACTATCGATTGTCATTTCTGGAATCCAGAACTTGGACTTGAAGATAATTTAGAGTTTAAATATGAAGATGTTGGCAACAATATCGAACTTAAAAAACCAGTTTTCACAGTTGATGCTCTTGATAAAATTATTAACGACATCAAACAGGCTAGACAGGATTATCTTCTGAAAATTGAAATTCCAATAGTTTTAGACGTAATCGGAAAGGTTACAGATCTTTGGATGGACCCAGAATATAAAGGCAGAAAAATCGCAAGAGAAGTCCTACCAACTGTTACTGGTTTTTCCCGGGAAATGATTGAAACTTGGGGTTTTGATCATTTTATGAGCATTCTTAGAAAAGAAAATCTACCTTTGTTTGGAAAACTTCAACCTGATAAATATAAGGATTTTTCTGAATTGAATGACGGCCTAGTTAAAGCCTACGGTGAGCATAATGTTATTCATTCCAATTTTGACCCAGAAGTAATTGGGCATATCTGTGCGGGAAACATCCTAGGTATTGCTGCTTTTGAAATGATTTTAGACAAACTCATCGATGCAGCCTCTTGGATCAAAGTTCCATCTGAAGAACCTGTGTTTGGAGCACTTTATGCAAGATCAATCGAAGAAGTAAATCCACAGCTTGCATATAGTATAGCTGTTTTACCTTTTGAAAGTGGAAACAAAGAAGCTAAGGAGTTTCTTTTTTCGAAATCTGATATTGTTCGAGCTACAGGTGGAGAACAGGCACGTATAAGTCTAACAGACCTTGCAGAAAAACATAATATTCCAATTGCAGGTCACTGGCATAAATTTAGTTTTATTACAATTGCAAGAGAATACATGGATGAACGAGCTAATCAGATTGCTGAACTAGTTTCACTTGATGTAACTGCATGGGATCAGCAGGGTTGTTTTTCCCCACAGGAAATATTTGTTGAAAATGGTGGAGAAGTTGATCCTTTAAAATTTGCTGAGTTGCTTGCTGAAGAGATGGAGACTACGTCTATTGCACTTCCCAAAGGGACTAACTCTGGTAAGATGCAGGTATTGGATGGTTATCATCAGTATTTGAAGAAAGAGATGATGGGAGAACCTGTGAAGATTTTTCCATCAGCGACTCATCAATGGCTTGTGATTTATGATGGAACCACCACTCGGTTTGAGCCCTCTCCATTGTATAGAGTTATTCGTGTGAAACCCGTTAATGATATTATGGAGATTCCGAAATTAGTTAAACCAATTGGAAGTTTCTTACAAACTGTTGGTGTTGCTATTTCTGACAAACGTTTGACACCATTTGCAGATGCTATTGGTGAAGCAGGTGCAACAAACATTCGTGCGATTAGCAGTATGACTTTACAGAAACCATGGGAACCATGGGATGGAAGATTTCCATTACATGAACTTTTTGAACATGATAGCATACGTTGGGTGAGCATTAACACCAAAAATATCGATGAAGATATCAAAAAATCATTAGAAAGAAAACGAATGATTGTCAACAGTAATATGAAAATACCATTAGAATAACAGCTTATCTATTATCCAAATTTCTAATCAAATGTGGATCAAAATATGCATTTACAGATATTGGAAGTACCTGTCTAGTTCCAGCAATCGATAGATCACCGTCTACTTGAACATTAATCCAGTTTGGTAAAAGTTTAAAACCTGCTGAAAAGAAAAACTTACGGTAAGAAATTAAGATTTCTTCATCCGCAAGTATCTCTGTTTTGGGAGATATTTCAAAGGGATCCATATCCTGTTCAACCAACAAAGTTTTTGTATCATCATCAAGTCTATAAATCCTGTAAACTAGGTTTTTTCCAATAATTGGTATTTCACTAGGGTTATATACTTTGAAACCAACTATTGCCAATAATCCTCTTAATTTGATTTTTAACTGAACTAGGATTTCAATATTAACGGCTTCATTATTGAATATAAAATCTGCGATATCAGGAATGAAAACTTCCATATCAGTTGATAAAGACAGAGTTTTATCATAATCTAAAATTTTAAGTGTTGCATCGCCATCTATTGATAATATTAAAACCTCGGCATCGAACGCCTCAAAACTAATTATGCCTTTAGATTTAAACGTTGAAGAAGTCTCAGGTTTTACTGTTCCCCCGTCTATAGTGAGACTGCCCACATTATTGTTGTCATCTGTTATTGCAACTAGTGAAAACTCATCGATTTTTAGTTCAAAGTTGTTTGGATTAAATATTTTAACGCTTATAGAAAATTCAAGACCTTCCTCTGTTAGTTTTTCAAACTCAGTTTCTACAGTGATCTCAGGGATTTTTATATCCTCAATGTTTTCTTCAACATAGTAAACAATTAAAAAATATCCTGTAACAATAATGCTTACAAGAATTACAACTATTAGAAATATTTTTAGTATTTTTTTACTGTTGATTTCGTTTTTCATAATAATTAAAATTATTATATTAATCATCACTATAAAAGCGTTCCCAAAAATTTAATTTAGATTGATTCGAAGTATCAAAATCCAATGCAGAATCAACAGATATAAAACGTATTATTGTGGCGTCATTTATGCGCTCGAATCCCAATGCGGGCGTGTTATGGTGTAACATTGATTGTGCATGAAATTAAATTTTTTCCCATTTACCTGGAAAAAACAAGGTTTTTGAAAATAATTTTAAATGGATTCTAATTTTAATAATGTATGTTGCCAATTCATATTAAAAACTGTTCGCATTGAACTACATTTTACCTATCTCACTGATTGTATTTTTTGCAGTATGACTTAAAAGCAAGAGGTTTACCCTAGGTCAAAGAGAAGTTGTGAGAAACAAAAAATATGGGAAAACAACAAAAGCTAAGATGTGGGAAGCGAAACATATGGCAAGATCGCCTGCAAGTAACTTATTAACCAGTTTGAATGGGAAAAATTAGGATGTTATGGACAAAATTAATATGGTGGTTGTGATAAATGTTGCAAATAATCTCTTTAATAACCTTTATATAATGGGTAAATATATGATTATATGTGTTATGGCAACGAAAGGGAGAAGGAAGGCATAATTTTTTCATATTTTTTTGCCTCCTATTATTGATTATTTTTTCCCCTTCTCCCCCATTTGCCCCTAATTACGTTAGTTTTTTTTAAGCTTCCAATAGACTCCTATAAATTACATGCTTGTATTTCATCACATTTCCTCAGGTGCAACGATTCCCAGCAGATCTAAACCATTTCTGAGAACGATTCTCGTTGAATCAACAAGTGCAAGTCTCGCCTTTCTGAGTTCGAGGTTTTCTTCTGATAGCACATGGCAATCTCTGTAGAACTGGTTAAACTGGGAGGCAATGTCACATAGATACGTGGTTATAATGTGTGGCCTGCAACCCTTACATGCCTCATCAATGACCATGGGGAATTTTGCCAGTTTTTTTATAAGTTGAAGTTCTGAATCATGTTTTAACAGAAGGGCATTGACATCTTTGACACTATCTTCCTTTTTTGATAGTATACTACAGGCACGTGCATGGGCATATTGTATAAATGGGGCGGAGTTTCCCTCAAAATTTAAAGCTTCTTCCCATTTAAATACAATGTCTTTTTCAGGTTGAACTTTTATGATATTGTACCTTAGGGCACCAATACCGATCATCTCTGATATCTCTTTCATCTTTTTTTCAGAGAGTTCTTTTCCTCTCCGTTTCTTAACCTCATTATATGCCCTCTCAACACATTCATCTATGAGTTGATCAAGATACACAACACGTCCCCGTCTTGTGGACATTTTTCCCCCTGGCATTGATACAAATGCATAAAAAACTGGTTTTGGTAAAATCTTTTCATCCTGTAGTTGTAGTGCTATCTCGACCTGTCTTGCTTCAAGTTTGTGATCCTCACCAAGCACGTTTATGAGCATATCGGCATGTTTTGCTTTCCACTGGTGGTATGCAATATCCCTCGTTGCATAAAGTGACGTACCATCACTTCTTAAAAAGAAAAAATTTGTGTTTCTTCCATGAATTCCAAAGGATTCTAGATCTAAATAGAAAGCACCATCTTCTTCATTACAATATTGTGTTTTTTTCAGGTTAGATATTACCTTTTCAACACTTTTATCCTTTACAAACGTTGATTCAGGAACATATTTGTCGATGTGTATATTGATGCGATCGAGGCTCTCATTTATTCCTTCTAATACAAGTTTGTATGCTTTGTGTACCAGCGCTATGGTTTTACTATCTCCATGTTCTGATTTTTTAACGATTTCGCCAATCTCTTTAGCAACCGTTTCATCTTCTTCCATTAACTTGTTTGCTTCTTGATAGAATCCTACATTCGTATGGTCAGGTTTTTCGTATTTAGGGGGAGTGATGTTATTTGGATCTATGTTATTAATTCCCCAAGTAAGAATAGCAACCTGTTTTCCCAGATCATCTAGATAAAACTGAGATGCAACATCATATCCCGCTGCTCCAAATATTCTAACAAGTGTATCTCCAATAATTGGATTTCTTGCTCTTCCAACGTGGAGTGGGCCATTGGGATTAGCCGATGTATGTTCAATAATGACTTTTTTATTCTTTTTTTGTAAATATCCATATTCTTCTTTCATTTCAAGGATTGAATCCAATGTTGCAGAGGCGAGACGTCCACCATCGATATAGAAATTTACATATCCCTCATGAGCATCTATTCTTGCTATCCAGTTACCTTTTTCAATTCTTTCTGCAATGTCCTCTGCTATGTCTTTTGGCGATTTTTTTGCAATTGGTGCAAGAGAAAAGCAAGGAAAGGCAAAATCACCCATATTTTCTGGAGGGGCCTCTAATTTTATTTCACAATCATAGTTTAGCTTAGTTAAAGCATTCTCTAACAAGGATACAATCTCGTTTTCAACTTCATATAAGGGGTAGTTCATACAGACTTGAAATTATTATTATGTTTAAAGGGTTTTGCACATTAAAAAGGACCATCTGATTCGAAAATTAAACTACCAAACGAGGGCACATTAAATGATGATGCTTGTCTTTTGAATCTGCACTAGCAGCTGTTTATAGTAGGATATCTATAGTAAAAAGAGTTATAAAACTCAAACTTGACGATTAGGCAAGTTCCAAAGATGTAAAACCAAGTAAATGGTAAACAACACTTAACACCTTATGAGCATAGATGTAATTCCTTTCACATATCTATGTTCATACTTAACCATTCGGGGGAGTAACTTTATCGCCTAAAGTTGCTCTTCCAACCGTTCTTTAGATTAAATGAAACTTACTAATCTTATTCATAAAGTATTCGATTAAAGTTTATAAGTAACCTTCATTTAACAAAACTAGAGACAACTCAACTTTGACTTAGGGGAAATAGATAAATGCCAATTACGGAAGAAATGATTGATTATTATACTAGAATGGAAGAAATAGTAAGAGAAAGACAATCAGATACAGAATTTACAGTTACACTAACGGTTTGGGATGATGATGATTTCTGGATTACCTTTACCCATATTGATGGAGTAAAAGCAGTAATACACATATATTCATATAAGAAGTCATCAGATGACTTCATCTATTGTCCAATGCCCCCCAAACAATATAATGATGGAGATTGGTGTCATGATAATTTAGAGGGAGAAGAAATCGAATTATGACAGAGTATTGTTCAATGTGTGGGGAAGAATTATCACCAGAACAGGAAAACGAAGGGTTGTGTAGAAATTGTTTAAGTATATTATCTAATGAAGATATAGATGTGGTTTAAGTTAGGTTTTTAATGGTAAAGTGAGTGGAGAGGAATGGGATGAGATTACACCTTGTTTATATTAAGGGAGGCATCTAATCCTCTAAAATTAACTCCCCACTCAAATATTAGAATAACTCAATCCTTATTTAATTTTCCAATCAAATGTTACAAATGTTACAATTAAATCTTTCATAATGTGTAACAAATGTTGCATTAATTTTACTCGCAACATTTATATTATATAAGGGTATATCCATAATAATTTTAAGGGAGGTAAAGAATTTATGAAAACAAAAATAATTGGAATTTTAGTAGTGACGCTGTTGATTGCAACTGGTACTTTACCAATGATAGGGATAGGAAGTATGAATATTGATATAAATAATATTGAAAATA
>JAIWHQ010000035.1:0-10847 GCA_048629575.1 Thermoplasmatota archaeon
TGGGTGGATTTTTGGAAAAAGAAGGTGTTCCTTGAGGAAAAAGAAGGTGTTCCTTGAGGTGTACGTTATTTTTTTATATTTTTTTATATTACACACTGTGCGAAACTGAAAAGGGAAAAAATAAAAGAAAAAGAAATTTCCCGGCATTTTTTCCCCCGACCTTTCTGGGGAAGTACTTCTTCTTTTTTTTGTTTACTAAAAGAAACCCGCCGGAGACGAGCAACATATAAAGTATTATATTTTTATTACCGACACCAGAACATTTTTTTTCCCCAAAAAACGACGAAAAAAGTAAAAAAAAAACACACAGTGTGTTATTTTGTTTCTTTTTCTTTCTTGGTGTTCCCTCGTGTGTGTTGTGTTGTGTTTGTAGACTTCAAAAGAAAAAATAATCTTATCACTTTTTGGGTTTTGTGTGTTTGTGTTGTAACCGATTCAAAATTAAGCTGGAAAAAAAAATATAGACAAACCATCTGGATTTCCTATAATAATGGAGTTTCCTAAACATAAATCCATGAGATAGGAGGTAACCCAGATGGTTAAAATTTCCCCTTTTAAAGGTATCACATACAACAAAGAAAAGATAGGTAAACTTGATGATGTAACGTCACCACCGTATGATATTATATCTGAAAAGATGCAAAGTGAACTGTATGAGAAACATTCATACAATTTTGTAAAACTAATTTTAGGTAAACAATTTCCAGATGATGCAGAAAAAAATAATAGATATACTCGGGCTAAAGAACTGTTTGATGAATGGCAAAAACAATCGATATTGTTAGAATCAGACAAAAATGCTATTTACCCTTATAAAATTGAATATACAATAAACAACGAAACAAAAACGATGAGTGGATTTTTTGTTTTACTGAAATTAGATCCTGAATATAAAAAGACTAAAAGAATAAATTAATGTGAAAAACTAATATATTAATTTTTTTTGTTGGATTTAATGGATAATAAGACATAGATAATCTTTTATTGCCATTTCCTTTTTTAGATATTGGTAGCCAGGGCTGTTCTGTAAAGAAGAAAATTAGAGGGAAGAGTTAATAATGAGGTCATTAACAAAATTTCTATTAATAATCATTGACGAACTTTTGATTGGTTGTTTTTTGATTTTTCTATTGTACCATTTTGGTGTGGATATTTGGGTGTTTGGGTTGGTAATTGTGATTCTTGCTGCTCTAATCACATTTATAGCGTATATTTTTTTACCTCACCTTAAGAAACCGGTTACGGGTGCTGAAGGGATGATTGGAATGACTGGAGTAGTAATGGAAACATTGAATCCAGAAGGTATGGTGAGAATAAGAGGAGAACTTTGGAGCGCAGAATCTACTGATAACATGATCGATAGAGGAGAAAAAATTGTAGTGGAAAAAGTAAATGGCTTGAACCTACTAGTTAAGAAACTAAAAAAAGATAATTAGTTTCTGCCAATCTAAAAACCAACCCTTGGTTTTGTGGTGAGGATAAAAAAGGGATTTAGAAACAGGTACTTGCGCTATTCGTTTTCCTTCTCTTCCTTTTCATCTTCTTCTTTCTTTTTCCTTTTTTGTTTTTTCTTTCTTTTCCAAGATTCCAGCGTTTCTTCTAACTCTGGAATTGCCACCATCTCCATGACAATATATCAAGTATCCCTAGTATAAAAAGATATTGAAAATCGAGATAATCCATGAATCTAATCTAAGAAAAACATAAGTTATAATACGAGTTTCATTTTGTCATTAATACTATTTGAAAGAGCGAAATGAGTAAAACGAAGATTTTGTATATTACCCCATTACGGGGAGGCATTGGCCATTGGAGTAGATGTCTGATAGAAGAGCTTGATAAATTAGCTGATATAACAATAGTAACATTCAAAAGGAAACGAAAAGAAGATGACACCAAACCATTTACAAAGATTACTGATGATTTTATTTTAGAGGTAATAAACCCTGAAAGACCACATTATATTATAGAATATAACAACAAGAAATCTTTAGAAGATCTGGTTAAACTCACAGATAAGATAAAACCTGATTGTGTTTATTTTGTCATGTGGGCGGGAAGGCAGATAACCTGGTTTTTGAAGGAATACTCGAAGATATTGAACAAGAAAAACATTCCTATTGTGTTAACAGTACATGAAGCTTATCCTCAGATAGTTCAGGAAGGTGACTTACAACTCTTTACTGATGCATATGTCTATGCAGATCATATTGTCGTCTTGACAGAAGATGCCTTACATGACCTAAGAAACGCAGGGATTACCATTCCAATTAGTGTTATTCCTCATGGGCACTATCATGCAATGAATAAAAACAAGGTTGATGATAGAGAAGCACGGGCAATGGTAAGTAAACATCTTTCTGTTCAGATAAGCGATACAACACATGTGATCCTATTTTTTGGTTTCATAAGGGATTACAAAGGATTGATACATCTGATTCGAGCTGCACCATATGTATTAAGGAAATTACCAGAAACATTGTTTATAGCAGCTGGCTCCCTGGAGTTAGCAGAAAAACCATTGCAATATCAGAATGAGATACAAAAACTAGGTTTAGAAAACAAATTTCTTCTATTCGGTGAATATGTAAAAGACTATATTCTGTTTGAATCCTTCTACAAAGCTACTGATATTGTTGTTTATCCATATATAGGGATTAGTCAGAGTGGCACAATGTTTACAGCAATAGGAATGAAACGACCAGTTATCATCAGCGAACTTGGTTCTTTTGTTAGAAAATTAGAAAAACAAGGCGTAATAATGACATCTAAACCAAAAGATCCTAAATCCATAGCAGAAAAAATACTCTATCTTCTCACCCATGAAGAGGAGCGGAAAAAACTTGCAGAAAGAGCATATCCTATCTTGGAAAAAGAATATAACTGGAAAACAATTGCAAACGATTATACCACAATATTTAGAAATCTATAAAAAATTAAAAGAATGAGTAGATTTTTAACAGGGTTTTATCATTTTAAACCGTGCTGATTTTCTAACGGGGTGATACTTGTAATCATTGCAAATCCTTTAAGAAATCCACTATATATACTCCCTGTAGGACAGACTCTACCAATAAATCCCTTTAGTGACACACTAATATTATTTTCATTTATTGTTTTTCCAGAATAACTTTTTATTGTAAGTCTTGGCTCTTCAGGTGCATCACGGAAACCTTTTAATTCAAGTTCAACACTACCTATGCAGAAATTGAAAGGAGCGCTAATATAAAATCCGCTACAATTTACATTTTTATGTCTAACATAGCCACTTTCTACAAAGCAAATCAAATGAACATTATCATCAACCAATCCGCAAATTTCTGAGCTAAGATCAGCCGAATCACTATCAACAGATGCTTTGCTGATATTGACGTTGATGCTTGATGAACAAGCTACATTTATGAATAAAAGGAGCATAGCAACTGTTAAGGATTTCTTGAATGTATTCATTTTTCCTCATGTTTTAGTGCATATAATTCCATAGCACAAGTCTGCATAATATCTCCACATTTTGGTTGTGTCTCTTTTTTGAGGAGATTACAGAACCAAACCTTTTCTTCAAAGCAGAAAGGATTCCTTCAATCACTACCCGGTAACTATATTCTTTCATGAATTCATTTTCTTATTCGACATGTAAAATCTTAAAGCAATCTTCATGGGTTAAACCAGGGATGCTTTGAACATTTCTCCCAATGATTGGAATGCTGCTTTTTGAACTCCTAAATAGTTGTGGAATAACAAGATCCTTAAACGGAATATATCTGTAAATTTTAGACAATATATACATTCCAGGTAAATGTTCTGAAAATCGCTTAAACTCTTTCATCCCCCTTTTTTTATCAATTAGTGCCGTTGCAGCAATTTTTCCTGATACTAATGCGCTATTTACTCCAAAACCAAAAAAGGGGTCATGAAAACCACTTAGAGCGCCAGCTAAAAGATAATTTTTTCCATGCGTCTTTTTAAACAATTGTACTTGTTCAGGATAATTATCTTCAACCATTGACCAGGTGCTAAATTGCATATTCTTTGTTTTTTTCAGCTGATTTTTAAATTTTTGTAGATATTTTTCATACGGCTGGTTTAAAAAAAAGTCTACTTCCCCTGAAAGTAGATTATCTTTTGCAGCAATATAGGCATAACCATACCCACCAATGTATGTATCGAAATATGCCATACAAAAAGAATCATTACATTCTGTTTTCATACGACTATCAAAATGGACAAATGGTATAGAGCGAAGTTTCAAATATTTACATAATCCTGAATAGGTTCCTGCAGCAATGATAGAATTATCAGGAACGGAGTTCAACATATCTTGTGTCAAGGGATTTGAAAATTCAAAGTTGATTCCTTCCTTCCGAGCTATTGTATAGAGATAATAGTCAAGTGATGTTTTTTGTGGACCACGTTCGGTTACATAAAGATATTCTGGATTAAAATGAACAATTTTTGAATATATATAGGCAGTAAATATGTTTAATTTTGAAAAACATGGTTTAACATCAATTCCAATATACTCTTTCATTTTTTCAAAATGAAGAGGGGTCATATGGACAGAAGGATTTATTTTCCCTGATCCACCAGCCCGTTCTTCTTTTTCATATACCGTAACATCATACCCTTCTCTAGCAAGGTTTATTGCAGCAGTTAAACCTGATAATCCTGCACCATAGATATGAATAATTTTACTACCTCCTATTCCAGTAAGTTTATGAGTGACTATATTAAAATAATTTCTGTAAACCAAGATTAATCACATACATCCATGGTTTACATCTCAAACAAATGCTTATATCGATGGAACATTTACTTCTTACAATATGGTGGATAGAAATTCTATAGATTTCTACCGGAACAATTGGTCTCTTCTTGTAAAACTATTACAGGTAGACCAAACTCATTGTATACATCATGGCTATTACGAAAAAGGAATTCGTACACATGTTCAATCCGTACTTAACATGAATGATTTTATCGGGCGTCTCCTTAAATTAGATTCTGAAATTAAACAATGCAAAAAGATACTAGATGCAGGATGTGGAATTGGTGGAACGGTTGTTTATTTCGCAAAGAAATTTCCTGATATTAAATTTACAGGCATAAACATCGTTCCAGACCATATTGAAATGGCTAAAAATCTAGCGAAAGAAAAGAAGGTCCTTTCAAATACAGATTTTTTTGTAAAAGATTTTGTAGATACTGATTTATCATCGAATCATTTTGATGCAATCTATTTAATGGAATCCTCTTGTTATGCAGTACAAAAACAGATGCTGATCGGTGAAATGTATCGAATTTTAAAACCTGGAGGTATTCTTGTTATTACTGATGTTTTTCGTACCTTAGTTGAGTTGAATCCCGTCCTTACCAATATTTATGATTCATTTTGTAAAGGATGGGGACTTTCAGATCTTATTGATATTGAAGAATTCATTTTCTATTTAGAAAAAGAGGGTTTTCATAATATTGTAAATAAAGCGGTAACAAAACATGTAACTCGAACAATCCTTAGAGGAGACGTTCTTAGTATTCCATACCTTGTCTCAATGATGAGTAAGAAAATTTTCTTAGGAAAAAAATATCAGATGACGAAAGACTCACAATTTCCAGGTATTTCTCCAGTACTTACTACAATGCTTGGAATCAAGAAAGCAATTACCTATAATGCTGTAACTGCGATGAAATAATAATCCAGTATTTTAAAAAATATTTAATTTTAACAAAGTTTTTATATAGATTATAGTATTATAAATGAATATGAAGATAAAAATCATGTATAAAATTTTTGTTTTACTAATAATCCTCTTGATTTCCTTGTCAAATTTGCCAGTAAATGCGCTACATAATATAAAAGATACTAAACCTACAATAAAAGTTAATAAAAATAATGGAGAAGAGAATGATATAATATCAAATAATATCTATGATCTCTTAATAATATCTCCAAAAAAATTTTCGAAATATATCGAGCCGCTCGTCCGCCATAAAAACGAGTTCGGTGTAAAAACAATTCTAGCAGATGTAGAAGATGTTTATGAACAGATGTATTGGAATGGTCGAGATGATGCTGAAAAAATCAAATTATTTATTAAAAAATCAATTGAGGAATGGGGAATCAAATATGTCCTCTTAATCGGGGGTAGAAAAAATCAACGAGCATCTGAGACATGGTGGATTCCTGTGAGATACAGTCATCTAGATCGAAAATATGATGAACTTATCGAAAGAAAATTCCTTAGTGATCTATATTTTGCAGATATATACGACCAAAACGGTAACTTTTCCAGCTGGGATGATAATAACAATGGCATATATGGAGAATGGCCAGAAGACAAAGCAGCTGAAGACAGACCAGATTTATTTCCCGATGTCTATGTAGGGCGACTTCCTTGCCGTAATGCCTTTGAAGTTAGGATAATGGTAAAAAAGATCATCAAGTACGAAACTGGAAAATGTTCAGACTCTTGGTTTAAAACTATGGTTGTGGTTGCTGGGGATACGTATCCTGAAAAAACTGATTATTACGATGGAGAAGTATACACGCAAATGGGGCTTGATATGATGCCTGGTTTTACTCCAGTTAAACTGTGGACGTCTGATGGTAGTTTAAAGAATTGGGTTGATGTAGTAAAAGCATTCAATAAGGGTTGTGGATTTATTTGGTTTTCAGGGCATGGAAACCCAGCATCATGGTCTACACATCCTCCAGATGATAGTTCAAAATGGATCAATGGCATAAAACTTAAGCATGTGCCTTTTCTTTTAAATGGAAAAAAGCAGCCGGTTTGTATTACTGGTAGTGGTTGTTTCAACAGTATGTTTAACGTAAGTCTAGGTCACTCATCATGGGTGTATGGTTTACCAATTCCTCACTGCTTAAGTTGGGGGCTGGCAAGTAAAATCAATGGAGGAAGTATCGCAACCATTGGTGCTACTGCATTTAGCTATGAATCACCTGACATCAACTTGGGATATGGAGGAATTGAATGGCTTGACATACATTTCTTCGGTGAATACGGAATGAATAATACAGATATTCTTGGTGAAACCTGGGGGAATACAATTACTTCTTTTCTACAAAATTTTTCTATAAATTGGGATGATGATAGTTTCGACGGTTCAGCTTTGGTTGCAAAAAATGTTGAACAATGGCTTTTAATAGGCGATCCAAGCCTCAAAATTGGCGGATACCCAATTTAAGATTTATTAATCCCAATCTAACTAAGCCCATTTTTTAGAAATCTCTCAGCTTCAAGTTAGATAAACATTTTCTAACAAATTACTATATTTTTGTGATTATTAGTACATGACTGTTTGCTGATATCCTTGAGGTTACTAAGAAAGAAATCAACTTGTTAGAAAAGCAACATATGCAAGATATGATGAGTAGATATCAACCTTACTTGTCACTTCATATGGAGAGTGCATAGAAAGCACTGCAGGACCAAGATCAATGACTTCCATTCCTAGTCTTGAGAAATACTTTGCAACAGTACCACCACCGCCTTTGTCAACTTTTCCAAGTTCTCCGGTTTGCCATGGTATTTTTTCTTTGTTAAGCATTGTCCGGATTTCTGCGACATATTCTGCAGAGGCATCGTTTGCTGAGTATTTCCCACCATGACCTGTATATTTCGACATTACAATGCCATTTCCTAGTGATGATGCGTTCTTCAGTTCAAAAACTTCTGTGTAGTTTGGTGTCACTGCTGCATTGACATCTGCTGAGATCACTTTGGATTTAAGCATGACATGGTCAACATCAGCCTTTGGATCAAGTTCTTTTATAACTGATCGAAGAAACGTTGTAACTTGAGCAGTAGCACTTCCTTCACTACCTATTTCTTCTTTATCTACAAAAAGTGATAGAGCAGTATGCTCTGGGTTTTTTACATCAAGAATAGCTTTTAACGATGTAAAAGCACATGCCTTATCGTCCTGCCCATATGCACCTATTAACGATTTGTCAAATCCAATATCTTTTGCTTTGAATGCAGGGACTACTTCTAGCTCAGCGGAGATAAAATCCTCCTCTATAATTCCATAATCTTTATGGAGTTTGTCTAGAATTGCGGTTTTGATTTTTTCTTTAAAATCACCCTTTACAGGCCTGCTTCCTACAACAACATCTAAGCTTTCTCCTTTTATAGCATCATCTATCTTTTTTTTGTCTTGTACTTCACGAGACAGATGAGGAAGCAGATCTGGGACAGAAAACACAGGGTCAGATTCCTTTTCTCCCAAGGTAAAGGTAACCTTTTTTCCATCTTTTTTCACGACAATGCCATGTAATGCAAGAGGAATAACTACCCATTGGAATTTTTTGATTCCTCCGTAATAGTGTGTTTCAAAGAGACCAAGGTTGCTTTCTGAATCTTCATAGAGCGGAATCTGTTTCAGATCAAGTCTTGGTGAATCTATATGTGAGATAACGATACGTAGGCCTTCACTTATTGGTTTTTTACCCGGCACCATGATTGCTGCTTCTTTCTCTCGGTTTATTGTAATTTTTTTCTTACCTTTTTTTGATATTTCTTTTATTTTTTGTACTGCTTCTCGTTCTGTTTTACAGTCATTTAGAAATGTTTTATATTCTTCAGAAAAATCAAAGGCTTTTTTTATTTGATCTTTAGTAAAAATCTCCCATGCTGATTTCTTCTTATATGCATATTTGCTCTCATTCTCGCTCATGTAGACTCCTCTTTAGACAGTCATAGTATGACGACATAAAAAGATAACTGGAAAGAGATTTAAAAAAAAGAAGATTGTGGAATTTTTGTTTATCGTTTTTTCTTCCACAAGAAAATAAATCCTATTGCCATAATTGCGATAATGAATTCGAAGCCAGGTGTGCCGTTATCGTCTTCTCCAACAATTTCTATGCTTCCCGCATAGCTTTCTGATATGTCTTCGGAATCTGTTACTGTGAATTCATATTCGTACTCTCCAGCGTTATCATAGATGTGCGTTGGATCCGAATCTGATGATGCTTCTCCATCTCCAAAATCCCAGTTATACGTATATGGCGGATAACCTGCTATAGCAATCCCGTCAAATTCAACTGCTACTCCCACCTCGCCAAGATTTGTAGTATCAACATATACCTCTAATGGACCGTTAGGAACT
The DNA here is from genome assembly GCA_048629575.1 of Thermoplasmatota archaeon. GTDB lineage: Archaea > Thermoplasmatota > E2 > DHVEG-1 > DHVEG-1 > JAUWYM01. The sequence continues at coordinate 9,130 of JAIWHQ010000035.1, forward strand.
TGATCAACCAACCAAATAATTGCAAAATCCTCAAATTCATCTAGGTCATCTTCTGAAAAGTCCTCAAGGTCTAACACCAGTCTCATGTATTGAGCATTTGCAGTAACTTCCTCGAATGTTTGGCCAGTGGTATTCCAGTCAAATGAGACAGTAAGGAAACCTCCAGAGACTGTAAAATCTGACTCTGTGAGATTCGTCGTTGTTCCCGATGAGTCACTTACCCGACAGGTGTTGTTTGCGTATTGGATGCTATACCAATCTTCTGAGGTTACTAATTCAAAGGAATATGTGACGGTATCAATATTGAAAGAAGTAGCTTCCGGGTCAATCTCATCTAAAGATCCTCTATCTTCAATCACTCCATTTACAGTTATTGTGAATTCAATGGTTTCATCTGTTATTTCGTATTCGACTTGTGTAATATCAATATTGTCGACTTCAATATATTGATTTTCGGTGACGATTTCTTGCGTTTCATAACTGAAAACATCTTCAGGACCATCTTCTAATGTTTCGCTTTTTTCTAATGCTGCAATTTGTATACTTGATACGATCAAAAGACAGCAAATCGTCATTGCTAGTATCAATACTTTTTCTATTTTCATAACTCTTTCTCCTAATTTATTTTAAAGGGCTTATTTACTACTCCTATTTAAAAATATTGCTAGATTTTGAACAATTTGCTTCGGTTCTTTGATTTAAAAAGCTTTTTTCTATTTTATTTTCTTTTTTAGGTCATTCATTGTCGTACTTATTTCATCGAATGTGGATTCCAACGTTCCTAATGCTTCATGTATTTTATCGGTGACGACTGCTCCGTTTGGCGAGGGTTTTATTACGCCTCCCTTCTCCAGTGTTCTTAATGAGTATCTTATTATGTGTTGTGGCTGACCGGTTACCTGTGAAAGTCGTATGATTCCTATGGGTCCATGATCTCGTACAGTTGTGAGAACGTTGATATGTCTGCTGAGAAGATCTATTTCTTTTCTTGCAACGCTTGTAATAAAAGTTTTTTCCTTAATTGTTTCTACCAAATTATTCGCCTCCTGGTTACTTATTAACATGCGTAAAGCATTCACACTATATAAAGTTAATTGTTAGCACAGTACAATCTAAAAATATGGGGGCGCTTAAAAATATTCAAAAATAAAAAAGAAAAAGGATTATGTATCGAATTTTAATATTAATGATGCATTAAAAGAATCCCTTGAATTTAATAAACAAGATGCACTCTCCGCTGCCGGGAATTCCTATTCTGAGATTAGCATCGCTATATGAAACGTCAGAAGCTGATCAAGAATTGATCGGGGAAGCAAAAAAATCTGTTTTTCCATATGGGGCAAATAAAGGATGAGATATATAACTGATACCCACCCGCGGGTATGGTACTTCACTAGTGATCAACGCTTGGGTAAAATAGCCTACAATACATTAGAGGGATCAATAGAAAAGGGTGAAATTCTGATCCCGATAATTGTTCTTGCTGAATTACTCTACATTTCTGAACGAGGAAGAATTAAATTAAGTTTTAAAGATACTCTTGAAAAGATTGAGATTAATGATAATTATGAGATTGTTCCGCTTGATATTGATGTATTAATGGAAGCAGATAAAATCAAACCGATGTTAGAAATGCATGACAGATTAATAGTCGCTACCGCAATTACATATGATGCTGAGATAATTACAAAGGATAAACAGATAATAGAAGCCGGTGT
>JAIWHQ010000036.1:0-10772 GCA_048629575.1 Thermoplasmatota archaeon
ATTGCTTTTCGTACTGCATCATCTGAAGTATATCTTGCCTTCCAGCCTAGTGTATTTATTTTTTTTGCATCAAGTTGAAAACGGGGTACATCTCCCTTCCAGCCTCTACTTCCTCCGGTATAGTTAAATTGTACATTGTTAAGTCCCATTTCCTCGACAACCATCTCTGCTATTCTTGTAACTGTTGTATCGGTATCGCAGCTGAGGTTAAACAGATTTAATGGTTCATGGGAATGTTCAAAACCAAAAACAATACCGTTGACACAGTCGCTGACGTGAAGATATGGTTTTTGTTGTTTGCCATCTCCAAGTATTTCAAGTTCTTTTGGGTTTTTTCTGAGTTTATCGATAAAATCTATGATTACTCCATGGGTTCCTCTGCTTCCGACAACGTTTGCGAATCGATATATCCATGCTTGAAAATCAAGTGTCCCAACAAACGCGCTAATGAGTCCCTCTCCACCTAATTTTCCTGCGCCATATAGAGAGATCGGAAGTGTAGGTCCATATGTTTCAGGAAGGAACATCGGTGGTGTTTCTCCATAAACGACGCTGCTGGAGGAAAACACGATTTTTTTGATATTGTTGATCCGCATTGCTTCAAGAATGTTATATGTCGCAATAGTTCCTTGTTTTAAATCAAGATCTGTCTGTGTTTCTCCAAGTCGTACAAAGGGGTTTGCTGCAATATGAAAAACGACTTCATGGCCCTGTATTTCGTTTTTAACGTTGTCAAGGTCTAAAAGATCTCCTTCAATAAAGTTGAAATTATCTTTTTCAAAGTTGTGTTTTATGTATTTTGTTTCACCGGAGCTTAGATTATCATATACTGTAACAGTATGTCTTTTCTCAATTAGTGTGTCGACAAGATGACTGCCTATGAATCCAGCACCGCCTGTAATAAAAACTTTCATAAAAATGACCCTGGAGTACAGCTTATCTAAGCTTCATTTAAGTATTTTTTCATTGCGCAAAAGAACACGAGTTTGTGGAGATATGAATACAGAAAGGTTGGATGCGACATGAACGCAAAACATTATATAAAGAAGCAGGAATTTCTTTTATACAAGCTTTGAGGGAAATGTAAATGAAACAGAAGATTCATAGGGAAAAATTCATGTTTGATTGGATTACAAAAAATCATAAACTTGTTGTAGGTTTTGAACGCGTAAAGCACGGGAAATGTGTTAGATGTGGAAAAACAATTGATTTCGGCAGTACGCTTTGTGATGATTGTTTTAAGAGAGAAAAAAAGATTAGTAAGAAATAATTATTGTTAATTGAAATTAGGAGTAGGAGGATGATAGCATACATTTTTTATTGATTTATCCTCCGTCAAAATCATTTTTCATTGAAACTAAAAAGATATTTTATGGTATGGCGCCTCCTCTTGGTCTTTTACATATTGCAAGAGTTCTTGAAGATGAGGGAGATGTTGTTACAGTCCTTGATTTTTCTGCTGAAACGTTTGATGATAAAAAAATATTGAATGTGTTAGAATCTGTTGATGTGGTTGGTATTACTATCTTAACTGTTTCATTGCCAAATGCAATTGAGATTATTTCTTTAATTAAAGGGGCAAAGCCAGAGATTCCTGTAATTGTTGGTGGCCCACATTGTACGTTGTTTCCTAAAAAAGTACTTGAAGAGTCGCAAGCAGACATTTGTGTGCAGGGAGATGGTGAGGAGGCAATTAAAGATATTAAAAAGGCACTCAAGGGTGAAGTAAATTATTCTGAGATATCTGGAATATTTTATAGGGAGAATCAGGAAGTTAAACAAGGACAACCCATGCAGCTTCTCACTGATCTTAATGCTGTTTCTTTTCCTGCACGTCATCTGGTTAAAAAGTATGAGTATGGGCGAGGGATAAATCCTCATATTAAAAAAGGTGAGTTTACTTCAATTGTTACGAGTAGGGGGTGTCCTTTTGCTTGTCGTTTTTGTTCAAGAAATTCAATTAGTATGAAAAAATATCGAATGAGATCTACTGAAAACATTATTGAAGAGTTGAAAGAAATCTATAAGATTGGATACAGATACGTTGCATTTAATGATGATTGTTTCTTATCTAGTAAAAAACAAGCTTATGATCTTTTTGATGCAATTATTAAAGAAAACTTTGATATGAAGTTTTATGTCACTGCTGCACGTGTTGATTCTGCAGATGAAGATTTGTATATGAAGATGAAGAAGGCTGGAGTTTGTCTTCTTCAGTTTGGTCTTGAATCGGGGAATCAGGATGTCCTTGATTTTTATAAAAAAAATATCACTATTGAACAGAGTAGATATGCAGTAAATTTGAGTCATAAAATGGGTTTTTTTACTGTGGGTTCATTTATTTTAGGCGCCTCTTTTGAGACAGAAAAACATTTTGAAAAGACAGTTTCTTTTGCGAAATCGTTGTCTCTGAATTCGGTTTCGTTTCTCCCTCTAGTATATATGGCTGGTTCAGAGCTTTGGAGTGGAGCAGTAGGTGAAGGCAAGATTGATGCAGACTCCTATCTTGTTCAGGCGGATTCTCAGTTGAAGTTGGGATTGTTTACAAAGCATCAATTACAGAGTTATTGTTATAGTGCACAGCAATCATTTTATTTTCGGCCAAGGTTTGTTTTTGATTTATTTAAAACTTGTGTGAGACAACATGACGTTTCTTTCCTTCAGGCTTATCTTTCATTTATTTTCAGTAAATAATTTTGGTAGGTCGGATTTGTTTTTCTGATTGATGTGATATGTTATTATCATTAGTTTGCGTTTTATTTGAGACACTCCATAGATTTATATAACATACTGTATATTATTTGTCGTGCATGTATCATGAGGAAACACATGAGAAAAAAAGCTAGCTTTTGTGTAATTGTTATAGTATTTATCATGGGCAGTATCATGATAAGTTCGAGTGGAGTGTGTTTGAAAAAAGACGGTTTCATATTAGGCTCTATGTTGGATCCGCAAGTGTATCCGTCAACACCGGATTGGGTTTCAGGTAGTCCGCATTATAGTACAGGGGCTGCGCTTGCAGATATTAATCAAGATGGTTGGCTTGATATCGTGATTGCTGACGGTAATGATATGTTACCAGGCAGATTAAATGTGTATTATAACAATAATGGCGCCTTCCCGACAACTGCAAGTTGGCAGTCAGATGATTCTGCATATAATGGGCATCTGGATGTTGCCGATGTTAATGGTGACGGATGGCCTGATGTTGCAGTATCACATCTTGGTGAATACTATACTACAGGACCAATCGCTCGTCTTTATTTGAATAACGAAGGAACACTCTCTTCTTTACCGGATTGGTCTTCGGATGTCATGGGAAATGCATTTGGTGTTGATTTTGGGGATATGAACAATGATGGCCGTCCAGATTTAGCTGTGGCTACTGGTTGGTCCTATTCTCCTCAACATTTCTATCATAATTATGTGTATCTTAATATTGGGGGGATGCTTGAATCAACTGCAAGTTGGGAATCTGATGACATGTATCATTATCAAGGAGTTTTATGGGTAGATGCAGATGATGACGGCTGGCTTGATTTTGCTGGTATTGGTACAGGACAAGAAACTATGATTTATCGTAACCTTGGTGGAATGCTTGAAACAACTGCAAGTTGGCAGACTTCAGATAGTGGTGGTCAAGATGGTATCATGTTAACTGCAGGTGATATCAATAGTGATGGAATACTTGATCTCTTTGCAACGGATAACATACAACTTAGTGGAAGCGGGAGATTCAAACAGTATCTTGGTCTTTCACAAGGGCTTTTTGAGACCACCTATTCATGGAGTTTTTATGATGGATATGGTTCTGCAGTGGCACTTGCAGACGTTAATGGGGACTCTAAACTGGATTTGGCAACAGGTGCATGGTGGGATAATACTAGAATATTTTTCAATGATGGCGATGGTCTTCCGACAAGTCCTTCATGGAATTCACAAGGTACAAGTGTTGTAGAGAAGATAGTATTTGGTGATGTAGGCCCTCAGCTTAAAGAGTATATCTTAACCGAGAGTTATGGTCCTGATGGTGATCGTAAGCTTTTTTATCTTCCACATCAACCAATACAAGGAATTGTCAGTATCACCCTTGATGGGGTTGCATTGGATCCATCAGAGTATACGTTTAGTCGGGAGCATGGATGGTTTACCGTACCTACTGCTCCATCTGTTTCTGTTGAAGTTGAGTATAAATATTCTAATTCTCTTGATATGATTGTTTCCAATTGGGATAGCAATGTTGGTAATTTTCTGTATTATAATCAATTCTTTGAGGATAATTTGGAATGCAACGGAGAGTTGAATTTCAATGAGGTAATCCCAGGTTCAGTTGTTTCCGGAACGATTGGTGTTCAGAATGTCGGTATGACAGGGTCAGAACTTGATTGGGAGATTGAGTCATCTCCTGATTGGGGTACCTGGACATTCAGTCCGGATAGTGGTCTTGATCTTACCCCCGAAGATGGAGAAATACTAGTAGATGTGGAAATTGTGGCACCTGAAGATCCTGAGACAGAATTTACTGGCGAAGTTAAAATTGTGAATAGCAATAATCCCTATGATTTCTGTATTATATCAGTAGTTCTTGTTACTCCTAGAAGTCAACAAGTACATATTACGAGTTTTCAAATAGGTAATCAACAAAATGTATTGATAAAAAGATAGATTTGTATGTATTGGAAATCAGTTGTTAGTAATCCGTATACTCTTTTTATTATTTTAAAATAATAAAAACATAAATGATCCGAAACTGCTTGATATATATCACTAAAAGAGGGTGCTTAACGTCTGTGATAATAATGACGTTGTTTTTTAAATTGTCTTTTTTGAGGTCGTGATTTTCGGATAAACGAAACTTTTTCAAAATGCGGCATTTGTGCTTTGATTATATTGAGTTCTTTATTGCTTTGGACTCGTCTGAAATTATCATGATCTCTTTCGGTTAGAAGGGTGACAGCGTCGCCATTTTCTCCAGCTCGTGCAGTTCGACCGATACGATGGGTGTATTCTTTTGGTGTTGGAGGAACATCATAGTTGTAGACATGGGTGACGTTTTTAATATCAAGTCCTCGTGCCGCAACATCAGTTGCAACAAGAACATCAGTTGTTTCATTTTTAAGTGCATCTAACGATTTTGATCGGCTATGCTGACTCATCCCACCATGTATTGCCAATGCATTAATCCCTTGTCGTTTGAGATTCATCGCCACAATATCTGATTCAGTTCGTGTCCCGCAGAACACTATAGCAAGACCAGGAGTACTATGTTTGAGGAGATGGACAAGAAGCGGAAATTTATTGTTTTGTTGATAGATGTCATAGTAGACTTGTTTGAGTTTCGTTGTATCTACTTGTGACCGTGTTTTCACAATGACGGGATTTTTCAGATGCCGATTCATGATTCGATGTACCTCATAGGATACTGTTGCACTAAACATCAGTGTCTGTCGTTCTCTAGGGACATAGCTAATGATTTTTTCAACGTCCTTGATAAACCCCATGTCAAACATTTTATCCATTTCATCCAGCACTAAAAACTTGACTGTACTGAAATCTATTGTCCCTCTGCTCAGATGGTCAAGTATTCTCCCTGGTGTCCCACAGACAATATCGGCAGAAGGTAAATTTTTTATCTGATTTGAAATACTTACTCCGCCGTAAACACTCATCGTTTTAATCTTGAGTTGTGCACCAAAATCTTTGAAAACATCCATCACTTGAACACATAGCTCCCTTGTTGGGGTCAGTACAAGTGCTTGAATCCCATTCCTTGGCACAATTTTATCTAATATTGGTAAACAAAAGGCAACTGTTTTTCCTGATCCGGTTTCTGCTTGTCCAACGACATCGTTTCCTTTTATGATTGAGGGTAAGCATTTTTCTTGAATAAGAGTGAGTTCGCCATAGCCTTCTTCATGTGTTTTTTCTATGAGTTTTTTGTTTATTGTAAGTTCTTCGAATTTCATTTTTTTCACGTATATAAAATATTTTTTTCTTCCTAGTAGTTATATAAAAAAATAAGTATCAATATAATCGTATCGACATCATTTTTCTTGGATGTGAATCAATTATAGTATAAATACTTTTTTGGTTTGGTGGTTTTCAGCACATAATGGAGAATTAAGAGATGAAGTCGCAATTGCCAATATGTATAAATAATGATAGTGAAATGACTTTTTCTATGGAAATTGCAACGTTTGGAGCTGGTTGTTTTTGGGGTGTTGAACCAGCCTTTCAAAAATTAAAGGGAGTAATAAAAACAACCGTTGGATATATGGGTGGAACACTGAAAAACCCAACCTATGAGCAGGTCTGTATGAATACTACCGGACATGCGGAAGTCATACAGATACAATTCAATCCTGATGAGATTAGTTATGAACAGCTGCTTGATGTTTTTTGGGAGTTGCATGATCCAACACAGTTAAATCGCCAAGGTCCTGATATGGGAACGCAATATCGATCAGTGATATTTTATCATACTAAAGAGCAAAAAAAGCTTTCAGAAGAAACACGAGAAAAGCAGCAGAAAAACTATACAAAAAAGATTGTCACTGAAATTACTTCAGCACAAGAGTTTTATCCTGCAGAGAAGTATCATCAAAAATACCTTGAAAAACATGGTTTGTCACATTGCAGAATGTAATAGTATTATTTTTTTATCTTGAAATGAAGTGCTGCTGAGTTGATAAAAATTATACTAAAAAAATTAACGAGCCTGGCGGGTTAGAAGGATTTTACAGGAGAAAAACTGTATTTAAAACGTTTATTTTTTGTTTGCCTGCAGCTATCCGTTGGAAGCAATATCTAGCAGGTTTTGTTTATTGATCTTTTAATTATTTCTTAATAATGAATTTATGATAACGATTTAATACTGATAAGCAATATATTTATTCGAAATAGCAAGAAGTAAAAATGAAGGCTAATAAATCAGTTTATAAGGAGATGACATGGGAAAAACAAGGAATTTGTACAAATGCTTAATTGTTCTATTTGTGTTTTTATTTTTTATTCTTTATTTGCCATCTGTTTGTTCTGATTATTATGCTGATATAGATATAAGAGTTGATGATTCAGGTGTTGTTAGTATTAATGGAAAGACTAATCATCTGGATCTATTAGTGGAAAATTCGGAGTTGTATACTTTTAAAAAACAGAGTTATTGGTTGTTAAATATTACAAAAAATGAGGTTTTTTCAGATTATATTTATGCTTTAACATTGCCGCAAGGTTCTACAATTAATTATATTAAATCATCGGGTTTTAGAGGAATTAAGGAGGAGTCTGGTAGTTTAATTATAACAGGCTCCGGTGGGAATGAATCTTTATCAATTGTTGTTCAATATCAAATAAATAAGAGATCACTTGATTTTAATATATTGTTGATACTTGGAATGTTAATGTTAATTTTAGTTATTTTATTGGTTTTTATTTTTTATCAAAATAAAAGAAAAAAATTGGTAGGTTCTAATGAAAAAGTAGATAATGACGTTGGATATAATTTCAGAGGGCTTACTGATAGGCAGAAGCAGATTATGGGACTTTTAATTGAGACAAAGAGACCCTTAACTCAAGTTGAGATTGAAAAGGAATTAGATATTCCAAAGGCTGCTGTTTCAAGAAATGTTCATTCTTTGGAGATTAAAGGCCTTATTGAAATTGAGAAAATTGGTATGTCAAATCTTATTCGTTTGAAAAAACCATAGATTGTTGTTTTTTGGTAGGTTGTTCCGGTTTGTTCCGGTTAAAGTATATATGTTCTTCCATCCAATATGAAAGTATAATCGGAAAAAAATTGGTTTCCGAGGTGAATGTGATATGAAAAAGATAATGAGTATGTGTATGGTGCTTGTGCTAATGGTTTCAATTTGTTCATTAGCCTTTGCAAATGCTGGTGTTGAACGCCCCATAGTTGTTTTTGAATTAGAGGCAAAAAATGATATGAATGACCCTCTTGGTAATGAAACAGAAGAACCAGATGATAATGAAACCGAGGATCCCGATGGCAATGAAACAGAAGAACCCAACGGTAACGAATCTGATATTGATGATGATACAGAAGAAGAAATAGAAATAATGAACAATACTCTTGGAGCGGAAATCAGATTATTGCAGCTTGAAAAAGCTATAACAAAAAATCTTCTCAAAGGAGAAAGAGCCGTTGCAGTATTAAAAGCAATGGAATATAATACAACCGAAGTTGATGCGATCCTTGAAGAAATGAGACTGCTTTTAGAAGAAGTTCAAGCAGCAAACGCTTCAGCAAATGATTCAGTACAACAATTTGTTGATCTAAAAAGCGATGCAAAAAAATTAACTACAGAATTTAGAGAAGCAATAAAAGAACTCCTTAGTGATGAAAAAATAAAAGAACTTAAAGAGCAAATAAGAGAAATCGTTGGTGAAGAATTACAAAATTATAGTAAGAAAATCCAAAATAGAATTAAACAATTTAACAGAAACCAGATACATCGATTATATGGAATCATTGGAGTGACAAACGAGTCACTAGCTGATGCTTATCAAGATGGCAATATAACAATGGAGGAAGTCAAATCGCAAATAAGTAAAATGGTAAATATGATGACAAAAGAAAAGAAAAACCAGATTTTTTCAGAGTTGAAAAAAGAAAAAATCGATAAAAAAAACTATGCCAATGAAGAAGCAGGTGATGCAATGTTAAACTTTGAAGAAAGAGAACAAAATAGGTCACAGAATAGATCAGATAAGGCAAAAAATGAGAATAATAATGGAACGGGTAAGGGTCCTCAAAATGATAAATAATTGGAGGATGTGATATCAAATGGATAAAAAAATTATATCACTCTGTTTTCTTTTAATTATTGTAATAGCCGTAACAGTAACATACGTTGTTTCTAACCAGCTTCCGCCAGTGGAAAGCCAGCAGGATTATGTCCCTGCGGATGGTGATGTAGCAGATGAGGATATAAATGATGAAATTAATGATATTTTCATCTCAGAGGATGATGAGATAGAAATCGGAGAAATGGTTTAACCATCTTCTCTTTTATCCTTTTATTTATCTACCCTTCAGTTATTACCTATTTATACTTTTCTTTTCCATCTTAAGCGGTCATATGTAAAAACCCAAGCGAACCTGGCGGGTTAGAAGATATTTTACAGGAGAAAAACTGCATTCAAAACGTCTATTTTCTGTTTGCCTGCAGATATCTGTTGGAGCGATACCTAGCTTGTTTTTTTATTGAGCGTTTCTTGTACAAAGTATAATATTAATAATGATATGCCAACTGTGATTGCAGTGTAAAGAAAGAAGCGGTTATAGCTAAGAAATACTACCAAGATACCACTAATCATAGAAATACTAACTTGTCCAAAGTTTGCTATACTTGTAAGAAATGAATATTGAGCTCCACCAATCTTTGGATTTGTAATATCCATTAATAATGCTGACATTACAGAGAAACATGAGGCCCCTGTTAAAAGACCTATAGCTGAATAAATAATTGCGAGTTTTTCCCATGTATCAGCAGTTACCAGTAACGCGGAGGATATTAACAGTCCCGCTAAGGTAATATATAATATTTTTTTACGTCCCCATTTATCTGATACCGTTCCACCAATTACTGCTCCAACTACTATTGAAATTGGATATGCCGCTGTGAGAAGTCCTATCTGCATTTTATCAAGTAAAAGCACATTTGTCATATATTCCGGAATAACAAATCTAAGCATTCCATAATTCATAGCTGCAATAAAAACAAATAATGAAACAATTTGTGTATTTCTTTTCTTAAATTCTTTGATTAATAATGGTTTTATTATTTTTCTTCGTATTTCAATTTTCCGTTCTTTAACAAATAGTGATAAAATAATTGATAAAAATATTAAAAAACTGGTTGTTAAAAAAACCATTTCAAATCCATAATAAGTCGCAATAAAAGCCAATAGTATGCCACCAAATCCAGTTCCTGCAAAAAGTCCAGTATACATTGCTGCATTTACCCTGCCTCTTTCGTTTATTTTTGTAGTTTGTATTGCCCATGCATCAGCAGAAACATCTAGTAAAACAACACCTGAATGGCCAATAATAAGTAAAGCTGTAAATGGTATAATTGAGGTTTTAGGATCTACAAACGCTACAATAAAGATTGATATTGCACCAATTATTCCACCAAGAATAATAAAAATTTTCCGTCCATATTTACCAAAAAAATCAATAGTTGGTCCAAAAACAAACTTTATCGCCCAAGGAACTGATGATATACCTCCAACAAGCGTGATTGTAGAAATTGATATATCTTTTTCTGTGAAAAATAAAACAAGTATTACTGTGGTTAATGCAACTATTAAACCTTCAGAAAAATACAGAATGCCAAACAAAATGTATTTCAAAGAAGGACGTTTAGTAAGATCAAGCATAGGATACATTAAATCTTTATAAAAGATATAAAGTTTATTATAAATAATATTAGATGTTGGAGCAACATCTACCAGGTTTTGAGCGAGCCTGGCGGGTTAAGGGGGTTTTACAGGAGAAAACTTGCATTTAAATGTTCGTATTTGCCCTTCTATGTCACTATCTGTTAAATGGAAAAAACTAACTCTAATTACAAATTATATTAGTAAATGTTGATTAATAATAGAAATTTGATAATTATTTCCACTAAAATGCGAAAACTATATATAGTAATGGCATATAAATATAATAATATGCAATTATCTCAAACTGAATTAAAGGTATTAGAACAAGTTGCCTATGGAAATGATAGAATTGAAGGTATTGCACAAAA
>JAIWHQ010000037.1:0-10674 GCA_048629575.1 Thermoplasmatota archaeon
GAAAGATGAAGAAGAGTACCCTCTAAAAAAAATTTTTAAGGACATTCAAAACAATATATTCTTGAAACTGATACCAAAATCTGATAATTTCTCGCGGACAAAAGAAGATTTGCGATACCCGTTCTCAAGGAAGTTCTCACGTTCCACGAGCCATGATTCTAGGACCTCTTTTGCCTCTTGAGTGAAAAAGGTATGGCGTTTTGAACCAGTTTTAGTGTTGAACTCACCATCTTTAACCCCTTGGATGACTATATGCCGTTTCTCCATATCGATATCGTCAAAGGTAAGGCTGAGTGCTTCATCGATGCGCATACCAGTTGTGGCAACGAGGGTGAACAATGCCTTATCTTTTGCAGATTTACTATGATTTAGGATTTTTTTAAGGTCATCATTTGTTGGCACGAACTCATCAATTATCGCTTTGCTGCCATTTATGTGATTCCGTTGCCGTATCTGTTTCCAAATCTTGGTTTTTATATCAATATCATAATGCTCAAAAAAGTTCTTCAATATTGAAAAACTGGATTGTTGGGTCTTAGGAGGTCTAGTACGTATTGAAAAAGCAAATTCTTGAAGGTCTTTCAAATAATCTCTTTCTATTTTAAAATACTCGTTTGGGCTATCTATCTTAAGGAATCGGAAGTAACCATTCAGAATTGCTCGATAGCATCTTTTGGTTGATTTACCAAGATATTGTATGAAATCTTCGATGACCGGGTATCTTTCTGGGATGGGATAACGGCTCATTTTACTTTTCACCGCTACCTAGAATATTTAATAGTTTTTTATGTTTTTCCCCTGTTTACAGATATTTAAAAACTATCAACTTTTATTGTTCTATGCAGAATTCTTCTTAGTGCCCTTCTTTAGTTTTTTATCTGTTAATTTTTTATCTACCTTGAATCGAATAATATCTTCGCCTACGAACCATTTATCAACTGGTTTTTCATTAACGTCTCCCGTTAATTTATTTATCTTATATTTCATATAGTCTGTTCCGTTGAACCATTCATACTCAGTATTCTTATTGAGGGGGAATATCTTACTGGGTTCTTTTTTGTCTAAGATGTGTTTTGTTTCTTTCTTTTTATCTCCTTTGGTATGAATTCGTATTATCTCTACATGTGATCCTTTTGCAGAAGTAGGTATTTTTTCTTCAATAGTTTTATTGATTGGGATTGTCTGTTTAGATAATGGACGTTTGGTAGACAATGTTTCTTTGTTATCTCTGGGTAATTTCTTATTTATTTGTAAAACATCTGTTTTAGATGTAGACATTGGTGTTGGTGTTTTTTTTCTGAGTCTAACAAACAGCATTGCAAAAATTACTATAAAGAGTGCAAAGACGATTGGTGAAACTTCAAAAATTTTTGATAAAAAATCACCCATACCTGTTGCTTTTACATTTTCTACATGTATCGTACTGGAACCATAATAATATCCACTTTTAACTACGGTGATGCCGATTTCAGTATCAGCATCCACCTCTGGTGCATTGATATATGCTTTACCGTTATCATTGGTTGTATCAAAAACACTTTCATGGCCTTCGACATATACAGTAACCCCAGATATCGGGGTATCGTATTGATCTGTTATTGTTACTGAGAAACTGCCTTCTTCTTCAACGGTATCTCTATCCGCTGAAACAAATAGATCTCCTTTTGATACGATAACGTATTGTTCTGCTGAAGCATATCCTTCTTTAGCTGCAGTTATTACAAATTCGCTGTATTCTTCAAAATTTGGAGTTTCTATTGTTACCCAAGGTAACTCTGTACTGGTAACATATACCTCTCCAAATGCAGTTATTGTAATGGTAACATTGTATGCAGGTGTTAGTTCATTTTCATGTTTTACAACTATGTCATAATCATTTCCTTCCAATAATATGTTATCATCTAACGGCTCCCATGACGTACCAGATGAATCAAACAGAATTATGATAAGTCCTTCTTCGTCATCAGCCACTGCACTTATTGAAAATAAAATAAGATTTAATACTAGTATTAGTAATATGGAAGATGCATAAGTAAATCGGAATCGTTGACTGTTTGTTCGCCTCATCATTCCTCACGACAATTGTATGTTATACTCTGTTATTTTTAGTATATAAACATTTCTTTCTAAAATGTCAAAATGACATAATAACAAACCCTATATTGTATGGAGAAAAACAAAAAAAGAAGCAAAGTATAAAGTTATAGTTCATCAAGACGTTTTTTAAGCTCCATAATAACATCAACCGGTGAAGGATCAATTTTTCTTAAAACAGCAAGATAACAACTGGCAAAATCACCCAGAAACATCATATACATCATCTTAGCAAGCCTGCTTTTCCCTTTAGCATGTATCTCAACAACATTTGCAGCAGTATCATCAAAAAGAGTTTTCATAAAACCAAGACGCGTAGACATGTAATGTGATTCATCAGCACGATCTCGAAAGAGAATACATGAGAACTTCTTTGATACTTCAGGATCTGCAGACCAACCAACAATATCATTATGATTACATTCAGAAACAACATCTGCTCTGGCAATAAGTTTACTATTTTCATTAAATTGCTGACGCCATCTCGTCGCAATAGGAACATACGCCCCCCATCCATATATCTGAGGTGTTGTACCATAGATTTTTTCAGCAAGCTGCTTTGAAACATTACTCTCTTTAGAAACTGATTTACTATTATTCTTGACAAAATCCTGCGCTACTGCAATAGTTTCTTCAATATCTGGCTGGATATCATTCTTCAGAAGATCAAGCCGTTTAAGAAATACTATCAAAGGAAACAAAATAAACATCGTTGCAGCACGTGGTTGAAAGCCAGAGGGAATCTTAATATGAGTCACGCCTCTTAGCTCACACATCTCCTGTAATTTACCACCAGATGAAATACATAATATCTTACATTTCTTCTGATTTGCAACCTTAAACGAACTCAAAGTCTCCTGTGTATTACCCGAATAGCTAACAAATATAGTCAACGTATCCTTTTTTGCCCATTTTGGTAAATCATAGTCACGATTAACAACAATAGGCACCTCAAGTTTATCTCGAAATAAACAACGGACAATATCTCCAGAAATCGCTGATGCACCCATCCCTGTAACAACGACATTATCAATTTTTAAGAATCTCTCCATCTCTGCAGTCTCTGCTATTTCAAGAGCCTTTTTAATATGCTCAGGATACTGAACAAGATCATCTAACATATTTGATACATCTATCTCTGAAATAATCTTCAAATCATCTAACATAATTCACATCAACTCATTTATCCTCACTGTTACAAGGAAAAAGGACATCGCTGCTTGTATTCAAAAATATTTCTATACTGGCAAATAATATTCATTTTGAGTTGAAAAGAGAATATAAAAACATGTTTTTCTTATACTAGCTCAAATGGAATACGTAGAAGGAGACATACTAACACAAAACGGTTTTCAAAAAGGATACCTATGCATCACAAAAGATGGAATAATAGAACACGGGAATGGCTCAGCTCCTGAGAAACCAATAGCAAAAGGAATTATTGTTCCAACATTTATCAACTCCCATACCCACATTGGGGATTCATTTGTACGAGCAAAAAAGATGAAACTTCCAAGAAACGTTGAAAAACTTGTCGCACCACCTAACGGATTGAAACATACACTTTTAAAAACAGCATCAAAGGAAGAAATAATTACGGGAATGAAACAAACAATTCAAGACATGATAGATACAGGCACTTCTTCTTTTTGTGATTTTAGAGAATATGGCATAGATGGAGTTTATCAGCTAAAAACTGCGTTAAAAAATAAAAAAATAAACTCAATAATTCTTTCAAGACCACTTCATATGAATTACGATAAAAAGGAAGTCGACTTGCTTCTTGAAAACTCTGAGGGCATTGGCCTTAGTAGCATTTCTGATTGGGATTATTCAGAAATAAAAAGAATAGCTGAGCATACGAAACAGAAGAAGAAAAGATTTGTCTTGCATGCCAGTGAAGCTATACGAGAAGATATTGATGCGATTTTGGATTTAAAACCTGATTTTCTCATTCACATGATAAAAGCAACAGAATCGGATCTTATTAGAGTTAAAGAAGAAAACATCCCTATTGTTCTCTGCCCTCGCTCTAACGAATTTTTTCATTTAAAAACCAATATAACGCTTATGAAGAAAAGCAGAGTTGACCTGATGCTAGGTACAGATAACGCAATGATAAACACACCAAATGTACTTGAGGAAGTACATTTTTTAATGAATACATCAAGAGTTTTTTCAGTTGAAGAGCTTCTCAACATGATAACATATACTCCAAGGAAAGCTTTAAATTTAGATGATTGTATTCAGGGTTTCAACCGCTCGTGTAACATTGTAGTTTTAGAAAAAAAATCATTAAAAACTGTATATATTCCAAAATAAATGGAGGGATCATATGAAAATAAAAGATGTTATGTCAAAGGAATTAATTGTTGGCTATGTACCTGGAACCATTAGAGATGTGATGGGGATTCTTGCAAAGCACAATGTTTCTGGAATGCCTGTCCTTAAAAAAGATACGAAAAACGTAATAGGTGTGGTGACAAGAAATGATATCTTTAAAAATTCGGATGAGGAACAACTCGCTCTAATAATGAGTACGAATCCTGTTATTATTAATAAAGATAAAGATATACTTGATGCTGCAAAGCTACTTTATGAAAAGAGAATACATGGAATTCCCGTAGTAGACAAAAGACAAAATCTTGTTGGTATTATCAGCCCAACAGACATTCTCAAAGCCCTGCCAAATGAATATGATGATGTTGTAGAACATTACTATACCTCCAATCTTGTTCCTGTCTATCAAGAAACTCCGATAACAATTATTATGGAGATTATCAATGTGACAAACGAAACCGCCCTGCCTGTATTAAATGACAAGAGAGAACTTGCTGGAATCATAAGCGAAGGCGATCTGTTTAAACTCAGTCATATTAAAGAAAGTGTCGCTCAGACAGATATTGGAATGGGTGGAGATGAAGATGCATGGACATGGGAAGGAATACGAGATACTATTCGACTGCATTATTCCACAACGCAGGTTGATCTACCTTCAGTACCTGCAAAAGAAGTTATGATCAAGGATATAATTAGAGCCTATAAAAATGATCCAATTTCAGAAATAGCTAGAAAAATGTATAAAAACAACATAAGTCACGTACCTGTTGTAAATTCTGAAAACAGACTGGAAGGAATGGTTACCGATATTGATCTAATGGCATGTACGTTTAAATCCTGCTAACGCATACTACAGATACTATGCCAGGAGAATAGTTTGATGCCTCAAGATATTTATGATAAAGTAATGATGCTTGCTAAAAGAAGAGGGTTTATTTATCCCTCTTTTGAAATCTATGGCGGTGTTGCCGGGTTTTATGACTATGGACCATTGGGTTCCCAGCTGAAAAACAATGTTGAAAATCTCTGGAGACGTTTTTATCTCTTAAAGGACAATTGTATAGAGATAAACACACCCACAATCACTATTTATGATGTCTTAGAAGCCTCAGGGCATGTTGAGGAGTTTACTGACCTTACTGTTGACTGTAAAAAATGTAAACGATCATACAAAGTTGAAGACATAATAGATGAAGATATCTCTGTTGAACAAGCAGTAAAGAAAGACGAGATAAAATGTCCAACCTGTGGTAAGAAACTCTCAGATGCCCATCCAGTTAATCTCATGTTTTCAACAACCATTGGGATTGGTGAAGGAAGAAAAGCGTTTCTGCGTCCTGAAACAGCACAGGGAATTTTTACAAATTTTCATCTACTGTATCGACATAATCGAGAAAAACTTCCTTTTGGCGTCATTCAAGTTGGTAAAGGATATAGAAATGAGATATCACCAAGACAAGGAACACTTCGACAGAGAGAATTTGCCATGGCTGAAGCAGAAATCTTTTTTGATCCAAACGATAAAACACATCCTAACTTTAACAATATAAAAGAAAAAGAGTTGTACTTATTTGATAACGACAAAGAATTCAAACTAACAGTACAAAAAGCAGTTGATAAAAAAGTCATCAACAACCAGGCACTGGCTTATTATATGTATCTCACCCAAGATTTTTTGCTTACTGCAGGTGTTGATCCTAAAAAATTTCGATTTAGAAAACATGCATCTGATGAACTTGCACATTACGCAACTGAATGCTGGGATGTAGAACTTTTTAGCGAGCGTTTTGGCTGGATAGAATGTGTTGGTATCGCAGATCGATCTGCATATGATCTAAGCTCACATATCGACTCCTCTGGCACTGACATGTATGCACAAAGAAAATTTGATGAACCTAAAATCATCAATACAAAAAAGATAGCAGCAAAAATGAATGTTCTTGGACCACTTTTTAAAGATAAAGCAGGAAAGGTAAAAGAACTCCTTGAAAAGATGGATGTGAAAGATGCAACGAAGATTTCTATTACTTTAGATGGAAAAACAGTAGATGTACCAAAGAAGTGTTATGAAATAGTAGAAACAAAAGAAAAACTGACTGGCGAAAAATTCGTACCACATGTAATCGAGCCTTCCTGTGGTATTGACAGAGTACTCTACTTTCTTCTTGAACACAACTATATTGATGCGAAGAAAAAGGGTGAAGAATATAGAATATTAAAGCTTACTTCTCAGATGGCTCCTATTAAAGCAGGAGTATTTCCCTTAATTAATGATAAAAAACTTGTTGATATTGCAAAAAAGATTGACAATAATCTAAGAAATGCAGGTATTGCAACCTATTATGATGACGGAGGAACCATAGGGCGAAGATACGCACGAATGGATGAAATAGGGACGCCTTTTTGTATCACCGTTGATCATGACACCTTAAAAGATAATACAGTAACTGTTAGAGATCGCGATACGACAAAACAAGAGAGGAAAGATCAGGATTTACTTGTTGAATTTTTAAAAGATAAAACTTCTTTTTAGACTCCAGGTACTGCTCTTTATATAAATAAAAAAATATGGAAAATCAGGTTAATAAACCTGACCTATTTTACGGATTATTGTTATAGATTAGTAGGTATCCACATCAAATTCCCATCATGCCTCAAGCAATGCTTCATCATCTATTTGTAATGCACTTGTTGAAGGTAAAAGCAACATACATATAATCACTAGCATACTTCCAAACAAAATTCTTTTTCTCATATTCAAATCACCAATATTTGTAAGTAACACAATTATATACAAATATTACCTTAAAAATCCGTTAATTATCCCAAAAACCCCGTGTCCTTGCATAAGTAAGCTCTGATTTGAGGATATCACGTAAAAATTTTATCTCAACTTCTTCAGATTTTTCGAGCTCTCGCCGATTATACCTTCTTAGAATACGAGCAGCAGTATCAGGACCTATCCCCCGAGCCATAAGAGCAAGTAAAGCAAATTTTCCATAACTCAAGACAAGACTTGCATTTTTATGAAGTCTTTTTACCTCTTGGTTTTCTTCTTTTGTCCTCTCTTTTTTGCTAAACAGTTTTGCCATATCCTTATTGTATCGCTTCAGAACAGTGATTTTTATTGCGCCACATTTTACGCATTTCGGTTGCGGATCAGATCTACTAACAGATGTACTCCAAGAATGGCAACAATTGGTACATACAAGAGTGATACCGATATCTTCCAATCGTTTTTTTAGAGCCATAAGAATGGATCGGTCAGCTCGTTGAGGAACCATAAGTCCCCTGATTGTTTCAAATCCTGTGGTGGCAATTGGCGAAAGCCCTTGAATATGTATCTGTATTTTTCCAGTTTGTATCTTTTCAAGTACTGCTTTTGTATTTTCTATATCCATTCTTTCCCATACTAGTTTATCAAGGGCCTCTTCAAAAATTGGTGATTGTTCAAAAAGCTCAAAAAGCCGTTTCATTCCCACAGCTTTATAGTCAAAATCTTTACGTAAAGCTCCAAATTTTCGTGCGACATGAACCAGCTGCCATCGGATATATGTAGAGTTTTTTAAAATGGTTTCAATCAAATATTCAAGGGTTTCAGGTTTCGTCTTCATAAAAATATCCATGATTCTTTCAACAGGGATTCTCCCCGGAAGTTCAAGATTTATCCGATATGGATCACTATTAATCCCTACGCTTTCTCCAATGGACTGTGCAAGTATTGCTGATATTAGTCTTCCTAATGTTTCGTTTACTTTTGTTCCAAAACATGCATTAATAACAATATTTTTATCATCGACATCTAGTGTTATTGTTTTATCATCCGGAACTACAAATCCTAATTTTTTTTGATTTGATATATATTGAAGAAACTTCTCCAAGGTCTTTTTATCACACGGATAAGTTTTTATCGGTTTATCTTCTGAAGCAAGTTTTCGAAGTCGTCCAACTTCAAGTGCCACTTCAAAAGGCACAGGAATATCTTCTCCAACCCAAGAAGGAACACTCCCAATATCTTTTACAGCAGAAACCAAAATTTCATCATCTTCTCTTTTCACAATCACCCATGGTTTCCCTTGTAGGATAAATTTTTCTCCTTCAAAAACACTACTTAAAACAAAGCTTTCATCAAGAGTACCAATCGTTTTTCTTGTGCTGATATCAACGACTCGATATGTCTTTTCATCAGGAATCATCGAGATATTGTCAAGAAAATAATGCCGTGAGTTTCTCCGCTTAATAAGATATAATTCCTTGTTTTCTTCTTCAAACCAAACAGTACGTTGATCTTTTAACTGCTTCAAAACATGTTCAAACGTTTGCAAGGATAGATTGTAAAACGGATAAGATCTTCTTATAATTTCATAGACTTTTTTTGCATTTATTTTTCCATATTCAAGAGCAATAGAAATAATTTGATTGGAAAGAACAGAGAGCGGGTTTTGTCGTACTGAAAAACTCTCAAGTTCACCTGCAAGAGCCTTTCGAGCAATCACTAAACTTTCAGCGAGATCTTCTGGATTTGTAGCGAGAAGAAGCCCTTTTGATGTTTTTCCAATTTTATGACCTGACCGACCGACTCTTTGTACGATTCGAGTAACCTCACGAGGTGAATTATATTGTATAACAAAATCCGTATTTCCAACGTCGATTCCAAGTTCTAAAGAAGAGGTACATATCAAAGATTTCAGTTTCCCGCTTTTGAAATCATTTTCAGATTCAATCCTCGCAGTTTTCGAGAGAGAACCATGATGAACACCGATTAGCATATTGCTCTGCCAGAGATGAAAACGAGAAGTAAGAATTTCAGCGCCATCTCTTGTATTAATAAAAAGAAGCGTGGAGAGGTGATCGTCGATGACTTCTTTACATCGCCTAAGAAGAGCAAAGGAAATCGGCTCAATTGAATAGCGGTTTGCAGATGCATAATCAGTTTTTTTGATAGATGGCAGCTCAACCTTAATGTCGATATGTTTTGTAACATCTACCTCTAGAATTGTGACATCACGAAATATACCGTTTTCCCTGCCTCCAAGATAGCGTGCAACCTCAACGGGATGACCAACAGTTGCAGAAAGACCAATTCGTTGGAAATCATGTCCTGCCTGCCATGTACGTTCATTGAGTCGTTCTAAACCAACAGCAAGTTGAGCTCCTCGTTCATCACAGGCAAGTTCATGAACCTCATCAACAACAACCCATCGAACAGCCTGTAAATGTTTTCTTAGTCGTTTTCCAGTAAATAAGATCTGCAGTGTCTCTGGTGTTGTAATCAACATATCTGGAGGGGTTCTCGATTGTTTTGCACGTTCACTTTTAGTGGTATCTCCATGTCGTACCGCAACAGTTATACCAAGTGCTTTCCCCCAATGAATTGTTCTTTGGAGCATATCTCTATTCAACGCTCTTAATGGAGTAATATAAAGAATAGATATTCCAGCTTCATCTCCATTCTTTTTGTTGGCTGATTGATGCTTTAAAAAGTTGTGAAAAATCGGTAGCAACGCAGATTCTGTCTTTCCAAGTCCTGTCGGTGCTATGAGGAGAACATGTTTTTCTTGTAATATATGTGGAATTGCTTTAATTTGTGGTTCTGTAGGTTCCTTTATGTTTTTTGAAAGAAGCATTCCTGCAATTCCTTCATCTAATAACTGGAAAACTGACTCCATCTACCTGCCTGCATTGCTAGTTCATATTTAGTATTTTTCCAAGAGAAAAAATATTGCAGAAACTACATTACAAATGATAGTAGGCAGTTGTTTTTGCAGAAGAAATCTATTTCTTTTATTTGTTCTTTTTTTTCACGGTGAGACATATCTCAATTGAAGAGACGTTTGATGTTCTTCCATCTTCTCTATCAAGAGATTCAGTTCCAATCTCTATGCTTTTTATCTCAGCGTCTGTTACAAAACGATTTCTTGTTATTTCTGCTGCATCTACTGCTCTACTTATTGCATTTCCTCGAGCCTTTAACGTCACTTCATCAAACTCGTCTGAGTTAAGAAGTGCCATGACTGCAGTTACATAATTCATTGGAGGTTTGTTTCCAACATAAACGATGTTGGTATCTTTTCCTCCCACTTTTTCTTCAACGGTCATGATTCTCTCCCCATTAAACCATCAGATTACCTTTAAGTATGGCCAAAAATTTAAACTTAGAGATAGCTTACAAACATTTTGTCTGCATATCTATTTTTTCATTTTGACTTTTTTACACAGTACATTTAAATACCAGCAATG
>JAIWHQ010000038.1:0-10490 GCA_048629575.1 Thermoplasmatota archaeon
TGCCATTGTTTCTGCCATTTTTCTTCCAATGATTTCTGATCGTATGCTGACATTTTCTTCCTCATAAGGAGTAGATTTTAGAAGGCAAAGTAAATTTTTACTTATAAACGTTGCTTTTGCATAAATGTTAAAAATATTTTATTTTACCCGGTCTTTTAATAATACTCTTGTTACGTCTCTATTCCCTTTTTTAATGATATCTGGTGAAGTAATGATTGCGTTTTGTAGTGCGTTTTTGCATTCGCAGCTTCTTTTGTATTTTATTTCAGGTACGATTCTTTTTATCACACTTGCCATTCTTTCATCATTCTTTTTTAATACTTCAACAACAGATGTGACACTTACATCTTCCTCTTCGTCATACCAGCAATCATAGTCAGTTACTGTAAGAATTCCACAAAGACACATTTCAGCTTCTCGCGCTAGTTTTGCCTCAGTAGCAAGTGTCATCCCTATTACGTCAACGTTCCAACTTCTGTATAGGTTTGATTCAGCACGTGTTGAAAACTGAGGTCCTTCCATGCAAATATATGTTCCTCGATGTGTAGTTACTCCTTCTTCTTTTGTTTTTTCAAAAGCAATTTTTGATAGAATAGGACAAAATGGATCTGCAAATCCAACATGGGCAACAATGCCATCTTCAAAAAATGTTGATATTCTTTTTGCTGTTCTGTCTATTAGCTGATCAGCAATGACAAAATCCAGAGGTTTTAGCTCTTTTTTTAAGCTTCCAACTGCCGCAGTAGAAATGAGATATTCGACACCACACTCTTTAAGTGCAAAGATGTTTGCTCTGTAATTTACCTTATGAGGAGGAATTGCATGACCTTTTCCATGTCTCGGGATAAATGCGATGTTAACGCCTTCAATTTTTCCAAGAGTTATTTTGTCTGATGGTTTACCAAAGGGAGTGTTGACTTCAATTTCTTCAGTATTTTTTATTATTCCCATCTTGCTTAGGCCGCTTCCCCCGATGATTCCAATTTTTATAGACATATATAATCAACCATTACGTGAATAATTAGACGTACGGAGCAAAAAGTACTAAAAAAGCTTTTTGCTTATGTCATAAATAAGATATTGTTATCAAATAAGGTGGCAAAATGACTGAATTGATAAAATCAAAAATAAGAACCGTGCCTCATTGGCCAAAAAAAGGCATCATGTTTCGAGATATTACAACACTTCTCAATGATCCCGTGGGGTTTAGAGAAACAATTGATCTTTTATATGATAGATATTCCAATAAAAAGATAGATACGGTTGTGGGTATAGAATCACGTGGATTTATCATAGGAGCGCCTCTTGCTTATTTATTAAAATGCGGTTTTGTCCCTATAAGAAAGCCTGGAAAACTTCCAGCAGAAGTGGTGTCAGAGGAATATATGCTAGAATACGGGACTGATAAAATTGAAATTCACAAAGATGCAATCACAAAAGGTGATCGTATTGTTATTGTTGACGATCTTCTTGCTACAGGTGGCACCTCAAATGCTGCAAGAAATATTGTTAAAAAATTAGGTGGAGACATTGTTGAACTCTCCTTTGTCATTGAATTACCTGATTTGAAAGGAAGGGAAAAGATTCAAGGGGAAAACATCTATTCAATTGTTTCATTTGAGGGAGAATAAACTCGTCATTAAAGATATTTCAATCTAAAAGTTTGGAAATACATTTCTTAAAAATACAGTATATTTATTGATCATGCAATAATTTTATAATCATGATATGGATTACCTGTTTCGGATGCAATTACATCTTAGAAAGGAGGACAGCTTTTGACTGAAGTTGAAGCAATTGCTCATAAACTTGCCAAACAACAAAAAGAAATATCTGTTGCTGAATTTTTTGAAAGAAACAAACACATCCTTGGATTTGGAAACCCAACCCGGGCTCTTCTGACAAGTGTGAAAGAAGGAATTGATAACGGTTTGGATGCTTGTGAAGAATCAGGAATTCTACCGGACTTATATGTTGAAATTAAAAATCATGAAGATGGTGAATGTAGACTCATTATCGAAGACAACGGACCCGGAATTATTAAAAAACAGGTTCCACATATTTTTGGAAGACTCTTATATGGTTCACGGTTCCATGCCATTCGACAGAGCAGAGGGCAACAAGGAATAGGCATTTCTGCTGTTGTATTGTACAGCCAGTTAACAACAGGTAAACATGCGAAAATCACTTCAAAAATACAAGAAGACCGGCCTGCAACGGTGACAGAACTTGCTATTGATACCAATAAAAACCGTGCTGAAGTCATTAGTCGAAATATCGTGCATTGGGAGAAACCTTCAGGTACTCGACTTGAAGTAAGTATTGTAGCAGACTACAAGCGAGGTAAGCGTTTTGTCTATGACTATTTACAAAGCACCTCCATTGTGAATCCTCATGTACAAATCACATTCAAAGAACCTGATGGAACAGAGCATTTATTCGAACGAACATCAGATGTCCTTCCAGCAAAATCTATTGAGATAAAGCCACATCCTCAAGGTATTGAACTGGGAACATTAATTAAAATAGCAAAAAATACGAAGAGCCGGAAACTCTCCTCATTTTTAAAAAGCGAATTCAGCAGTATGGGAGATAGAACGACAAATGCTGTCTGTGAAAAAGCACAACTTGAAAAAGGACTTGATCCGAAAAAAATGTCTCGGGAGCAATTCTTAGCGTTACATAAAGCGTTTAAGAAAGTAAAAATCATGGCTCCTTCAACTGATTGCTTATCTCCAATTGGTGAGACTCTTATTAAACGTAGTTTAAAACATGAGACTCAGGAGATTTCCCCGGAATTTATCTATACTGCTTCCAGACCTACATCAGTATTTTCAGGTAGTCCCTTTCAGATTGAGGTAGGAATTGTCTACGGCGGTAGTTTACCCAAAGATAAATCTGTAAGATTATTACGATTTGCCAACAGAGTCCCTCTCTTATATCAGCAGGGTGATTGTGTTTCCACTGCTGCGATATCCTCTATTGATTGGAGGCGATATGGTTTTGATCAATCTTCTGGCAAAGGCATACCATCTGGCCCTGCCATATTTTTTACCCATATGTCTTCCACACTGATTCCTTTTACTTCTGAAAGTAAAGAAGCAATAGCAGATATCCCTGAAATTGAATCAGAAATCAAACTTGCATTCCGTGAATGTGCCAGAAAAGTACAAAGCCATATCCATAAAGAAGTAAAACGCGTGAAAACAAGGGAGAAATTTGATTTAATTACAAAGATTCTTCCAGAGATTGCCAAGAAATCTTCAGATATGCTAGGTAAGCCAGTGCCCTCATTAGATGCTGTGATTACAAAAATTATGGATGTGATATGGATTGAAGATCTCATAGAATATGAAAAAACTTCGTCAAAACCAGTTCAAGCTACCTTGTTTGAAGATTCTTCTGAGAATAGAGATGGCGGTTGGATTACCAAAAGCACAATTCTCGTTGTCAACTATAAAAATATGCCTCAGAAATTTAATCTCTACGCTTTGATTCCTGAAGATGCTGTTGTGGGAACGGTGACTCCTAAACCTGCAAAAATTACGAGTCGTTACATAAAATGGAATCTTGATGCAATAGATCCGGCAAACAAAGTCGATATTTCTTTTGAGCTTGCAGGTCTTGATAAGGGAGATTTTGATGAAAACGATTTATATATTGAAAATATCAATGCTTCCTATGTGATAGGGGCAGATAAATGGGAAGGTGAATAACTATGCCACGTGATTTTACAAAAGTCATTGAGAAAATTGATTTAATTGCAGAAAAAGTCTATAACGATCTTGAAAGCTCGGAGATACCTCATCTAAAACTTCCGACACGTACCAAAACCAACATTCAATTTGATGAGAAATTAAACGTATGGAAATATGGGGGGAACACGACAGAGCGATCGGCAAAATCACTAGATGGAGCATATATGATGCTTCGTACTATGTACATGGTAGATTTCATTAAAGATATGATAAAAGCCAATAAATCCTCAACACTACGAGAGATGTATTATATTTCTGAAGGTTGGGATCTTGCAAAGTTTCATTCTCAGCCAGAATCTGATTCTCTTGCAGAAGATCTGGAGGTTATTACAAGTTGTATGCGGGAGGATTTTAAACTCAGACCAGAAGAGGATGGTGCTCGAGTCATTGGAAATTTCACTCTTGAAGAGATGACGAGAAATAAGACAAAAAAGAAGATTCATTGTCAAGATGATGTTGGTGATTCAGGATATACAATTCCTTATAACGTGGAACCAGAAAAGATTACATTTAAAGGTGCAGATGCTGATTTTATTCTTGCTGTAGAAACGGGTGGTATGTTCGATCGACTTGTTGAAAACGGTTTTGACAAGCAGCATAGAGCAATTATTGTTCATCTCAAAGGACAGCCTGCTCGGTCAACCAGACGGTTTATTAAACGATTACATGACGAAAAAAAACTTCCTGTTCTCGTATTTACCGATTGTGATCCATGGAGTTATCGTATCTTTGGTAGTGTTGCCTATGGTGCAATAAAAACTGCTCATATCTCAGAGTATCTTGCAACGCCTGCCGCGCAATATCTTGGTGTTACACCATCGGATATTGAGAACTATAAGTTACCAACAGATAAACTGTCAAAAGAGGATATCCATGCGTTAAAAAGCGAGCTTTTAGATCCTCGGTTTCAAGATCGGTTTTGGAAACATGAAATCAAACTTCAGCTTTCACTTGGCAAGAAATCTGAACAGCAGGCACTGGCAAAATATGGCCTTGATTATGTTACAGATACATATCTTCCAGAAAAACTTGCTGAAATGGGAATGCTAAAAAAATAAGATTATTCCGTTTTTCCCCAAAGATTTATTGGTGGTATCATCTGGAATCGTAACGAGAGAATTGTATCCTCATCAATTTTTACAAAGGTTTTACTGAAAATACCGCCCTTGGATCTATCTGGTAGAGTGTGTATATATAGTCTTTTCCCTTTGTAGAATACTGGTTTGGGTTTTTCGCTTTCTATTCGTCTTTTTTTGATGATGTAGTGATGCAGGACAAAAAGTAACACAAGACCGATACAGATACTGAAAAAAATAATACTTGAAAGTATCCATTGATCCATTGTAAGAGCTGCCCATTTATTACCAAATCCAAGGAAATAAACACTTATAATGTGAAAAACAGTCCAGATAAGATAAATAACTGCTAGTAGAATAATTATTTTTGTTATCTTTAGGTATCTGACTTTAAGTTTGTCTTCATCTCTTTCGACTTCTACTGTGGGCATAGCTCTCCCTACGTATTATATTACAATTATACACTTTTAAATCTTTCTATTATTATATATATCGTCCAAATTACTTTATTTTATATCCTTTTCTAGGATTTAAAGGCTTCTCTTAATTTTGTATCATTTTGTTTTTTTAGAAAATCCAACAGTTTGTCTACTGCTTTTCCTCGATGAGAATATCTATTTTTTTCTTCTCTACTCATTTCTGCAAATGTTTTTGACTCGCCATCAGGAATAAAGAGAGGATCATATCCAAAACCACCTGTTCCCCTTTCCTTTATTGTTATTGTTCCCTTGCACTCTCCAACAAATAGAATTGGTTTTGAGTTTGGTTCTGCATATGCATAGACTGATCTAAATAAAGCAGATCTTTTTGTAGTATTCTCCATTAGCTTAAGGATTCCTTTAAGACCAATTGTATAAAATACATATTTGGAATAAACCCCTGGAAACCCATCGAGATCATCAATAAAAAGCCCTGCATCTTCTAAGATGAATGGTTCATTGAACTGTTTTTGAATGTGTTTAACGCCATACTCTGCCACATCTTCAAGGGTTTCTACCTGAATCTCAGGATATCCAAGATCTTTTTGAATAACTTTGATATCAAGCGTTTTAACCCGTTCTTGTATCTCTGCCAATTTTCCTATATTTCCTGTGATAAAATACAGTTTTTTCATCGATATCTTCCTCTCTTAACAATATCATCAATTTTATTAATTACAGCATTTGCATTTGAACAATACTTTTTTTTGTAACCTTCAAGCACATATTCAAAACATTGTGGATACTTTGAATGAGTGGATTCAAATGCTTCCATGAGAACATGCAAATCCACTCCTCTTGCCTCGATTTCATCACATTTGCCACCAAGACCAAAATCGATAAAATGAACACGATCATCTAAAAGAATCATATTTGATGTTGTAATGTCCCCATGGATAATATCACAATTATGTAGCTTTGCAATACTCTCTCCAATTTTAATACAAATCTTTTTTCTACTACTTTCATCTAAATCGTTAATGATGTCTTTTATGCGTTTACCATTAAGATACTGTAGAGTAAGTACGCCTTTTTGCAGGTCAACATCATAAAGAATAGGAACCGATACGCCACTTTTTCTTGCTTCTGAAATAAGTTTCGCCTCTTTTCTTGTTCTTGATGATATGAGATGTGAATCGATTTCTTTAATTCTATATGATTTAGATACTCTTCTCTTTTGAACAACTTTTTTCCCTAAATAATCTGAAAGCACTATTTCTGCCTCTGCACCTCGATATATTATGTTTTCATTCACGCCAGGTCACATCCACCATATCAGTTCGAAAACGTTGATCAATACTTGTATCTTCAATATTCATCCTAACACCACTATCATACATTAGATATCCAAGCCATGCAATCATAGCGCCATTGTCAATACAAACGTCTTTACTTGGAACAAAAAATGATGCATCTCGTTCTTCTGCCATAATTTTCACCATATCTCGAAGTCTCGTATTACTTGCAACACCACCTCCAAGAAGTACTTCGTCTTTTTCAGTATGTGCCATTGCGCGCTCTGTGACTTCTGTTAGTGCTGCAAATGCGGTTTCTTGAATTGAGTAGCAGACATCCTCCAATGATTCTTTCTTTTTTACATACTGCTCTGCAGCGGTAAGAAGACCAGAAAATGCGATATCCATCCCTTTAATAGAGTAGGGAAGTTTCAGGTATTTTTTGCCTTTTTCTGCTAGTTTTTCAATATCTGGACCACAGGGAAATTTAAGTCCAACAGATCGTCCAAATTTATCAAGACAATTTCCAATCCCAATATCAAGTGTTTCACCAAAAACACGATATTTTCCTTCTGCAAACCCTATCACTTGTGTATTTGCACCTGACGTGTATAAAAGAATCGGGTCTTTACAGTCATCAAGTGTGCCACGTCCTATTTCAAGATGAGCAACACAATGATTCACACCAATAATTGGTTTATTTAAAGATAATGCTAAGGCTCTTGCTGCAGTTGCTGCAGTTCTAAGACATGGACCAAGCCCAGGTCCTTGTGAGAAAGAAACAAGATCAATATCTGGAAAATTGATATCTGCCTTTTTCACTGCTGCATTAATCACATCTGAAGCATAAGTTGCATGATGATTTGCTGCTTCTCTAGGATGAATTCCTCCCTCTTTTGGCTGATATGTTTTTAATACGTTTGAAAGAACTTTGCATGTATCATTCACATCTTTTATAATGCCCGCACCAAATGTATGAGCAGTTCCTTCTATGCCTAGACAAATCATCCATTGGTAATAGGAACCATATAAAATAAATTTGGTCTATTCGTCTACTCCAAATTCTTCTTCATAAACGTAGAGATACCTTGTTTTTGGGCTTTGGGACAATATTATTCTACCAAGGCTTAGTCTACTTGCTAATCCCAATTTCAGCTTCTAGTTCATCAATCTTCCATTTCTTAACCAGCGAACCCATTGGTTTGCCTACAAAAGATACTGTTTTTGACCGAGTCTCTTCTTTAATATAACTATCCCATTTTTCAAGTGCCGTTTTCTTTTCAGAGTCTACATTTATTTCAGTTGAGATTCTGTCCTCTACATCCAAGTTCAGTTCTTTTCTCATAGACTGTATTCTTCTAATTATCTCCCGTGCAAATCCTTCTGCTTCAAGCTCGGGTGTTAGAGTTGTATCCAAAAATAGTGTCATGTCTTGTGCATCTGCTTTTGCAATGTGATCTTTTTCTGATTCAACGATTTCAAAATCATCCATTAAGAGTGTGATTTCCTCCCCATCAACAGTGATTTTAACTTTGTTTTCTTTTTTCAAAATTTCAAATAAATCATGCGGATCCATAGATTCTATCGCTGTGACAATACCTTTTGCTTTTGCCTTGTATTTTGGCCCAAGCTTGGAATGATTTGGTTTAACATTTTTTATCATAAACTTTGAATTGTCTCTTTCAAATGAGATGTGTTTTACATTGATTTCTTCATTTAATAGATCAAGTAGATCTTTGATTTCACCCTCAATCTCTTTAGAACAGACAATTGAGGCATCTTGTAAAGGATATCTTACTTTAATTCCAATCTTTGATCTCAGTGCTCTTCCAACTTCTACAAGCTCTCGAATACGATTCATTCCATTTTCAAGATCTTTATCAATGAGTTTTTTATCTGACTGTAAATAATCGCATAAATGAACGCTTTCTGGATCCTTTTCAGTTTTAAGATTCTGATAAATTTCTTCTGTGATAAAAGGAATGAATGGAGCAAGTATTTTTGAA
Organism: Thermoplasmatota archaeon; assembly: GCA_048629575.1. Lineage (GTDB taxonomy): Archaea > Thermoplasmatota > E2 > DHVEG-1 > DHVEG-1 > JAUWYM01. The sequence continues at coordinate 8,555 of JAIWHQ010000038.1, forward strand.
AGCCCAAAGAAGATATCATACATTGAAGAATATCCTGAAAGTTTATCTTTTGTTCTTTCTTCAACCCATAATCTTTTCCGTGATCTTCGAAGATACCAATTTGAGAAATCATCAATGATGAAGCTTTCAGCAGCTCTAGCAGCTTTATGGATTTCAAACTTTTCGATAAAAGTATGAATATCGGCCATTAAACGATTAAATCTAGAAAGTATCCATTTATCAAGAAGACCTCTTTCAGAAAGAGGGATCATATCTTTTTCCGGGTCAAATTTGTCAAGAGAGGCATAGGTTGTAAAAAAGTTATATGAATTCCAAAAGGTGAGAATGAACTTTCCAAGTGTTTCTTTTACAGCTTCCTCATAAAATCTTGTAGACACCCAAGGTGCATTTGCCGATATGAGATACCAACGCAACGCATCAGCACCTTCATGATCAAGGATGATATTTGGATCAACATAGTTTTTCTTACTTTTACTCATCTTCTGATTATCTTTATCGAGAACAAGACCAAGTGTGAGAACCGTCTTATATGGATTTTCATCAAAGAGAAATGTTGATGTTGCAAGAAGTGAATAAAACCAACCACGTGTTTGATCAAGTGCTTCACTGATGAAATCAACAGGGAAATTATCATGGAACTCTTTTTTGTTTTCAAATGGATAATGCCATTGTGCAAAATAAGCAGATCCTGAATCATACCAGCAGTCGATTACTTCTTTCTCCCGAGTCATCTTAGAGTTACATTTAGGGCATTTTATTACAATTTCATCGACAAATGGTTTGTGAAGATCGTACTCTTCGAATTTTGTTTCACTATGCTCTTTCAGCTCTTCAACACTACCAATACAAATTGTATGCCTACAATTTTTGCTGTCACATGTCCAAATAGGTAATGGTGTTCCCCAGTATCTATCTCTTGATAGCGCCCAATCTTTTACTTCACGGATGAAATCTCCAAATCTTCCTTGTTGCAGATGTGGCGGATACCAATTTATCTGATTATTGTTTTTTACTAGCGATTTTTGAACCTTTGACATTGCGATAAACCATGATTCCATTGCATAGTAAAGAAGAGGAGAATCGCATCGCCAACAGAAGGGATATTCATGGGAGTATGTTTTGGTTCCCGCTAAAAGCCCTTGCTCATCCAAATACTCAATAATGCTTGGATCTGCATCTTTTACAAACTGTCCACTCCATCTCGTAACCTCTGGTGGAAAAGTACCATCCGGCTTTACAAGTTGAACAACAGGAAGATCATATTTCCGCCCAATGTTGTAATCATCTTCACCAAATGCTGGAGCCATATGGACAATTCCTGTACCATCCTCCATTGTCACAAAATCTGCGCAAACAACATACCATGCCTTTTTCTCAGGTTTTGCATAGTCAAACAACGGTTCATATTCCGTTTTTTCAAGATTTTTTCCGGGAAATCCGTCTAATAAATCGTACATTTCTCCTTTCAGCAGGACTGCTGCTCGTTCTTCTGCAAGAATAAGTACTTCACCGTTATGTCGAATTTTGATGTATGTCTTATCAGGATGAACGGCAAGTGCAACATTTGAAATAAGCGTCCATGGGGTTGTTGTCCAAGCGAGAAAATATGCATCTTCATCTTTTAATTTAAATTTTACAAAAATCGATGGCTCTTCAACTATTTTATATCCTTGTGCAATCTCATGGGCAGAAAGTACTGTACCACAACGAGGACAATATGGAACAACCTTATGTCCTTTGTATAACAACTTTTTCTCCCAAGCCTGCTTCAGAGACCACCAAACTGATTCTATATAATCATTTTTTAATGTAATATAGGGGTTATCCATATCAACCCAAAATCCGATACGATTGGTTATTTCAACCCACGCGTTTTCGTACTTGAACACACTTTTCTTACATTCATCATTGAACTTTATCAAACCGTATTTTTCAA
>JAIWHQ010000039.1:0-10297 GCA_048629575.1 Thermoplasmatota archaeon
AATACTTATGAGTGTGAACGTTGTCGCAGTAAATGATGATACGGGAGATATATGGCACCAAACATGGTCCGAATCCGAAAATAAAATGGTTTGGGGAGCATTTACAGACAACAAAGATAATATTGATATTACAGATATTTCTTATACCATCAGTGGTACTCAAGCAACAGTGACCATGACGACTGTTGGAGCCATGTCTGCTGGTATGGGGGATGATGTTGTCTATACTATGCACCTTAAATATGATGCTTCGTCTTACTATATGATCGTTTATACTAATAATCAAGGCTCGGTAATGGGATTGGGAGATTACGCAGGTTTTATGGAACAGCTTGATAATCCAATATCTGGTAACACCTTCACAGCTACCTTTGAAGTTAGCGATCCTAATGCAAATTACCAAGTCATCGGCTTTAATGTCGAATACAATGAGCCGGGCAATGACCAAGGTGAGGCTTGGTGGGATTATGCTCCTGGATCCGCTGCTCCATGGTATACTGGTGGCGATGACAACGGCGGTAATAACGGTGGAACACCAGGATTTGAAACACTCGCAACAATAGCAGCACTCGGTGTTGCATTGATCATTTTAAGAAGAAAAAAGTAATTCTTATTTTTCTTCTTTTAATTTTTTTTGATTAAATTTTTAAATGCTTTCTCTATCGCAGCTTTATTGTGAACCAAATAGAGCATGTCGATGAACTGTTCAAACTTCTCAAAAAAGGACTTAGGAAATTTGAGACTCCTGTAATCAATAGGGCAAAAAGAGATATTGATGATACCCCTTTTAACACATTAATTTCATGCGTATTGAGCCTTAGAACAAAAGATAACGTCACAGAACAAGCATCACTACGATTATTAAAAAAATACAACACACCAGAAAAGATTTTAACGTTATCAGAAGAAGAAATAGAATCATTAATCTATCCTGTAGGTTTTTACAAAACTAAAGCAAAAAGACTCAAAGAAATATCAAAAACACTCATCGATGACTACTCAAGTAAAGTCCCTGAAGATTTTGATGAACTCTTAAAACTTAAAGGAGTTGGCAGAAAAACTGCAAACATTGTCATGGTCTATGGACATAAAAAAACCGGTTACCTACCCATAGACACTCACTGCCATAAAATTCCAAACAGACTCGGTTGGATAAAAACTAAAACTCCAGAAGAGACAGAAGTTGCGTTACGTAAAATTCTTCCAGAAAAATATTGGGATGACTTTAATGACTTGTTTGTAACATTTGGGCAAAACATATGTGTTCCGATATCACCTTTTTGTAGTAAATGCCCGATAGAAAAATATTGTAAAAAAATAAATGTTAAAAGTAGTAGATGAAAAATTATTCTAATTTACCTTTAACAATGAATTTTTCAATTTCAGAAACCGAGATATGTTTCTGATCAGTCATTATATCTACAATTTTATCTTTCTCATCCCAATTCTCATAATATCTGGCTTGTACATCGTTTAATGAGAAATCTATTCCTTTATTTTCAGCAAGTTGCTTGAGCTGTTTCTCTGTGAGCTCATTTAATAATTCTTTTTTTATTGACATGATATGCCATCTATGATATTGTACCATGATACCAATCATTTATTATATAAATGTATCATTTTTTTGTTCTGTAACAAAACTTCCAAGATTGAGCGAAACGAACCGATTAATTTATAAGCGAGTGACTACATTCCTTTCTTACTAGTGGATGGGATGCAGGATGAAGACGAACTCGTTACTTCTCCGGAAATATTAAAACCACTTATTATACGCTCTCTCAGGAGAAGTAACGTCAGGAAAAAGATTGCGGATTACCTTTTTGATATCAGCCCTAGTGGAAGTTATACTTCTGAAATCGCATATAACGTGAAGACAACGCCGACAAACGTTATAGGTGCGATTCGTGGAATGAACTCACGATATCGAAATGACGAATCCTTAATCAGCCTTCAATTAGTCGAACAAATAAATGGTGGGAAACGAAACGATATTAAGCTTTACAAGCTCACCGATTTTGGAAAAGACATTATCGAATCATTGAGAGAAAACAGAAGGCGATTTTAAAATAATTTTTTACTTTTTTTTAATATTATAACCAGAGATAATCATTTTTTATCGTCCAATAAAAAAGCGATGGAATCGAAACTGATAAAACAAAGACCAGTATTATCTATTCAAGGGAGTTATGCATCATGGATGATATTGACATAAAGGAAATGCTTTCAACGTATGATAAAAAAAACCTAACAATTGCTACTGTTTGCTCCCATTCAAGTCTTCAGATTTTTAATGGCGCTCGAAAAGAAGGATTTAAAACACTTGGTATCGCTGTTGGTGAACGCAAAAAGATTTATGATGCGTTTCCTCTTGGAAGGCCTAATGAATTTTTCACTGTTGACAGCTATAAAGATATTATTAAATATTCAGAAGAACTAAGAGAGAAAAATGTCATAATAATTCCGCATGGATCATTTGTTGAATATCTTGGCGCAGAAAAATTTTTAACTCTCCCTCTTCCGACATTTGGAAATCGAAAGGTTTTGCTCTGGGAGTCTGATCGAAGTAAAGAAAAACAATGGCTGAAAAGCGCAGGGCTTACTATGCCTAAGCAAATAAAAGATCCAAAAGAAATCAACAGCCCGGTCATTGTAAAATATCATGGAGCTAAAGGTGGAAAAGGGTTTTTTATTGCAAAGACCTATGGAGAGTTTTTAAAAAGAGTGGAGAAAGATAAACCATATTTTATTCAAGAGTTTGTGCTGGGGACCCGTTATTACCTTCATTATTTCTACTCCCCAATTCAAAACAATGCCTATAAATTAAATAAAGGAAGCCTGCAGCTTATTTCTATGGATAGACGAGATGAAACCACCATTGATGAAGTCCAGCGACTAGGCTCAATTGCCGAGCTTGAGGAATTAGGTATTCATCCCACATTTGTTGTCACCGGAAACATTCCTATTGTAATGAGAGAATCACTCCTACCCAAAGTGTTTACGATGGGGGAAGCCGTTGTTGAAAAATCTGTAGAGCTCTTTGGCGGTATTATTGGCTCGTTTTGTTTAGAGACAGTTGTTACAGAAGATTTGGAGTTTAAAGTCTTTGAAATCTCTGCAAGAATTGTAGCAGGTACTAACCCGTATATCTCAGGGTCACCATACTCTGAACTTATCCAACCAGATCTTTCTACAGGACGAAGGATCGCTCAAGAAATAAAATATGCAAATAAAAAGAACTTGTTAGAAAAGATTCTTAGTTGAAAAATATAAACGTATTATTTACAAAGCGTAACCATAATTGCTATTTGCGCCCAGAGTCTGTTTTCTGCTTCATCAAAAATGACAGATTGTTTTCCATGAGCAACTTCTTTTGTTACCTCATATCCATAATATGCAGGAAGACAATGCATAAAAATCGCATCTTTATTAGCCCTGCTCATCAGTTTCTCATCAATCGTATAACCCTGGAATTCTTTGACTCGTTTTTCTTTTTCTGCTTCATCCCCCATAGAAATCCAGGTGTCTGTAGCAACAACATCAGCACCATCAGTTGATCCTTCAACTTTGTCGGTGATATCAACATTAATTCCGAATTTTTTTGCTTCTTTTACAAAATATTCATCTGGCCAATATTTCTTAGGCGATACAATTTTTATGTTCATCCCTGCAATACCACAACCAAGAAGATAAGAATGCGCCATGTTGTTTTTACCATCCCCAAGATACACAAAATTAAGTCCCTTAAGATCACCTTTGTGCTCCTTGATCGTCATAAGATCAGTAATCACCTGACAGGGATGTTCCTTGTCATCCAACCCCGAAATTACTGGTACTGTAGCACCTTTAGCAAGTTCTTTCATTGCCTTATTACTTTTAGCCCTATACATTATAAGGTCAACGTATCTTGAAAGTACAAGCGCTGTATCTTCAATTGTCTCTCCCCTCCCAAGTTGAATATCACTTGTTGAAAGAAATATTGCATGTCCACCAAGCTTTGTCATCCCAACTTCAAAAGAAACTCTTGTACGTGTGCTTGATTTCTCAAAAATCATCCCAAGTGTTTTTCCTTTCAAAAGTTCAATAGAATCGCCGTTTTTTGATTTTTGTTTGAGCTTAATTCCAAGATCAATGATGTCTTCTAGATCTTCCTTCACATCTAACAGGGAGATAAGGTTTCGTTTCATAAAAAACTTGAATGTGTCTTATTTCTATAAAGCTATCGTCAACTAGAAAGACATATAATCAATATGTTCATTTTGAGATTGAAAAATGGGTGTTGATTTAGGGGATTTATTTAAAAAAGAACAATGTACATATAAAGATTTCAGAGATAGAATAGTTGTTATCGATGCCTATAACGTTCTTCATCAATTCCTTTCAATAATAAGATCGAGAGATGGGACACCATTAAAAGACTCACACGGCAATATTACGTCGCATTTATCTGGTCTTCTGTATCGTACTGCAAATCTTATTGAAGCAAAAATCAGGCCAGTCTATGTTTTTGATGGTAAGCCTCATCCTTTGAAGGCAAGGGTAATTGAACAACGTAAGCAACGTCGTCTTCAGGCAGAGAAAGCATGGAAAGAAGCACTTGAAAAAGGCGATATCGAAACAGCTAAAAAGAAAGCGCAACAGACATCTCGAGTGACAGATGAAATCGTTGAGCAAAGCAAAGAACTTCTCGATGCGCTAGGAATACCATATGTTCAAGCGCCTTCTGAAGGAGAGTCACAGGCAAGTTATATGGTTAAAAAAGGCGATGCCTATGCTGTTGGTTCACAAGACTTTGACTGCCTCCTCTTTGGTTCACCGCTCCTTATAAGGAATTTAACGTCATCAGGACGGCGAAAACTCCCAAACAAAAAAGCCTATGTAAAGGTAACTCCTGAGCTTATCCGTCTGAAACCTGGCCTTTCATCTCTTAATATTTTACAAAAACAACTTATCGACATGGCTATACTTATTGGAACAGACTTTAACGAAGGAATTAAAGGATATGGACCGAAAAAAAGCCTAAATCTTATAAAAAAAGCAGGAAATGTTGAAAACGCACTTGCACTTATTGGAGGAGAAGATATTCCTACGATAGAGGAAATAAAAGAAATACGCAAGATATTTCTGAAACCAAAAGTGACAGATGAATATGTACTAAGTTGGTCAAAACCTGATAATGAAGCGGTTTTACAAATACTCTGCGATAGGCATCAATTTGCAAGAGAAAGAATGGAGCCAGTGTTAGAAAAATTTTCGACAATTGAAAACATGTTAAAACAAAAGAATCTGTTTGATTTTTAAAAGAAATGTCCAAAATCTTGTCTGAGGAAACAAACATTATATATATTACATCTCACATATTTTTGTCATACATTATTTAGATGGACCAATTTGTTCATATAAATAAATGGGGGAATGAAAATTATACAAAAATTAGTAAGAAGAAATGTTGTATTTGTACTGGTTACTATTTTTATTACTGCTAGTGTCATGCCAGGGTTACACGCCATTGATTCTTCACAATTTTTTGAACAAAGCAATTCATCCATCAAATTTCAAAATAGACTTGTACTGCTTGATCCTCCACCAACGCCAATTAGACAACCTGCAGAATTTGAGCCAATGCAGGGCGTTCTAATCCGATATCCTTTTGGCATATCCTATGAGATTATTGCTGAGATGGCAGAGGATGCTGAGGTGGTCACGATTGTAGTAAGTACAAGTCAGCAAACATATGTTGAATCGCAATATCAAAGCCATGGAGTAAATCTTGATCATTGTAGTTTTCTAATAGCGCCTACAAATAGTCATTGGACTAGAGACTACGGTCCATGGTTTATTTTTAATGGAGATGATGAACAAGGCGTTGTTGATTTTACCTATAACAGACCAAGGCCAAATGATAATGCAATTCCATCTGCTTATGCAAACAACCAAGGATTGCCCCTCTACAATATGCCTCTTGAACATACTGGTGGCAACTATATGACTGATGGGCAGGGAATTTCCATTTCAACAGATTTAGTATGGACGGAAAATTCTGGATATACTCATTCTCAAATTGATGATATTGTTTTGGATTATCTTGGTATTCACACCTATCATGTGGTACCTGATGTAAACGGACAATACATCGAACATATCGACTGCTGGGCTAAATATCTAGCACCAGATACAATCATGATAAGGGAAGTGCCTCAAAGTCACTCACAATATGATGAAATTGAAGCAGCAGTTGATTATTTTGAATCACAAACAAGCAGCTATGATACGCCATATGAAGTTGTTCGGGTTTATACACCAAATGACCAACCATATACCAACTCACTCATTCTTAATGACAAAGTCCTTGTACCTATAATTGGAAGTCAATGGGATGACGATGCTATTGAATCATATGAAAACGCTATGCCTGGCTACGAGGTTCTTGGATTTACAGGATCATGGGTGTCTACTGATGCGCTTCATTGTAGAACAAAAGGAATCCCTGATCGCTCTATGCTTTATATCGAACACATACCATTATCTGGCGTTCAAGAAGACAAGGATGGGTATGATATTCAAGCAAAAATATATCCCTACAGTGGAGAAAGCCTCATTAGCGAGTCAACTTGTGTATACTGGAAAATAGAAGGTGGCAGCTGGGATTCTCTTGAAATGGAACCTGTTTCAGATGATTATTATCATGCTGTTATCCCACCTCAAGAAGAGGGTGTGACCGTTTATTATTACATTCATGCAGACGACAATTCTGGAAGAAGCGAAAACCATCCCTATATAGGGATTTCTGATCCTCATTCATTTATCGGTTCTAGTGGTTCGAACAACGCTCCAGATAAACCAAGCACTCCTGAAGGCCCGTCATCAGGAAAACCAGGAACCGTCTATATCTACTCAACAGACACAAACGATCCTGAAGAAGATCAGGTGCTTTACATGTGGGACTGGGGCGATGGTAACTATAGTGCTTGGCTTGGTCCCTATGATTCAGGGGAACCATCTACAGCAACATACTCTTGGAATGAAAAAGGAACATATGCTATCCGAGTAAAAGCCAAAGACATCTATGGAAAAGAAAGCGAGTGGTCTGACCCCTTGGATGTCAGTATGCCAAAATCTAATGTATTTTGGAGTATTATCCAAAAACACTTTCCAATACTTCATGCATTCTTTGAATTGATACTCAGAATATAAGAAAAAATAATTATTATATAACCTTGAATTTATCAATTTCTTCAAGTAACGCCAGTCGTTCTCCGTTATCCCACTCTATCCAAATGAGGGCATCATCTCCATTTTCAATTTTAAAAACAGTACCTTTGTCTCCATTCTGTAGTTTCGTCCAAGTATCGTTAATAAAAAGTAGTTCGACTCTATCTCCAACTTTAACTGTTTTTGCCATTTCTAATCTTCAACTCCATCTAGTTTGATTTATGCATGCGGATACCGAGATTCGAACCCGAGCACTTGGCTTGGGAAGCCAAGATCATAACCACTAGATCATATCCGCAAAAGTTAGGATTTGAATATGATTTTTGTTTTTAAAATCTTTTATACTGGAGCAGTACTTAGCAGGTTTACATTCGAATCATTATTTATGATTAGATATTGCTTTCATAGTATGGGATTTTTCTTATATGCAAATCCAAAACCATTTTTCATATTCTGGTGAGTTGATGACACGTATGTCAGATAGAATATGGACATGGTTTCCCTGAAAACCTTCAAATAAATATGATCCTTCTTCATAGACAAAACCACATCTATCATAACTTTCATCATCATCTATTCGTTGAACATAGTAGCTCCGTACAATCCCTGCTGTTCCTACGGTATCATACCATTGTAGATCATATGATATATTTCCCTCATCGCCAAGTGTTAGAATAACATCTATTGCAGTGATAACATCTGGTTGGAATATATCACTTCTCAGGTTATGTGGTTGTACTTCTACATCAGTAAACTGTATTGTATCAGTTTTTCCTTCGATGATCACCTCTGGGATAATTACCTTCCCGTTATTTTCATTAAGTCTTTCAATTTCCTCTCTATATACATCATATATTTGATTAATGTATGATGCCTCTTTTTGTATGATTTCTATGGATGTTTTCTCCTTAATTAAATAATGGTCCATTCTGAATACAGTATTTTCCCACCAACCTCCATCATAATGTGCTCTATACCACCAATTTTCTTTTCCGTTTATAGAATCTATGATATGGGTGTTCATAGCTTCATCAAAATGATATTCCATATCGATAGAGCCACGGCCATCTAAATATATCAATATATCAAATAATGAAAAATGCCCTTCTTTGAAAATATCATTTCTCACTGTTTCAATCTCAGTAGGATCATATCTAAATCGACCAATTGTATCAATTTTTATTGTCGGTAAAGTGTTTATTCCCATATTAAAAATCAAAACCTCAATTTCATCGCTAGCATTATTGCCTAAATTGTCATATGCTACTACTTTAATTGTATGCCTTAGAAAAATTGCTTTGTCCCATTTCCATGGAACCCACAGCCATGATGGATGATCGGTTTCGGTGTTTTTCAGCTCATCATCAATATGGAACTCAAGTCTGTCTATTTCATGGGTAGAATTAATGGTTGCTTTAACTGTGATATCTCCTATAATAACTGTAGTTCTTGGTAAAGTGAGAATTTTTCTGTCAAGGATATATAAACTGTTTTCCAAAGGTTGCTCTATAGAAACCTGGATATTTTCTAAAGTTATTGGTTGAATATTTTGATTTATACTCCAATCATTTGCAATAACTATTGGAATGATACAACTTAAAAATATTATAACAATAATTAAACCACCAAATTTCTTATTCAATATATTACCTCCCGAGTATGCAATTCATTTTTCCGATAATCTTCTTTAATATTGGTTAGAGCTTATATACTTTACTTAGCCTTTTAATTAGAATAAAACCTGCCAACTATTGGAAGCAATACCTAGCAGGTTTACATTTTGACATTTCTAACCAAAAAGCTTATTAACTAATTAGTTAATAAGTTAATATGTTGGTAATATGGAACTGCTAAATAAATATGAAAAGCAAATCATAGAACTATTAATTCAAAATGATAAAACATTACCAGAGATCTCAGCAGAAATAGGAATTAGCAAACCAGCGACCTCCAAATATCTAAAAAAACTCGAAGAACAAAACATAATCAAAGGAGTTTATGAAAGAAACTCAATTGGAAGAACCATAAAATATAGTTTACAACAATTCCATATAGTTTTTTCAGTAGATCCGGAAAATAAATCTATTATAGGCTTCAAGGCAAATGAGACCATAGATACTAATTACATATATCTTGGATATATTCAACAAAAAGAATTTCGAGAAGAAGCAAAAAATTATCTTAAAGAAATTAACAACGTAGACTTTGATAAATACATAATAATACTATATGGATCTGTTGCCCAAGGATCTGCTTATCGGAAATCCGATATTGATTTATTAATTTTAAAAGAATCCTGGTCGAAAAAAGACAAAGACCAGATTCTTGAAAAAATAGCTGTTGCATCAAATAACTGTGATCATCAAGCAAAACCACTTTTTAAAAGTATTAAAGAGTTTGAAAATATGGATAAATCGTTACAAAAACAAATAAAAGAACATGGCATTATCCTTTATGAAAAGGGTAAACAATGGGGAAGGATAAAGCAGCAGTTAAAAAGATACAAGATTATTACCATCTAAGTTTGAATTATTTAGAATCAGCAAAAATCAGTTTGAAAAAAGAACTTTTTGAACCAGCAATGTTTAGTGCAATTCATGCTTTAGAACTAAGCCTTAAAGCAGCTCTTTTAACAAAAACAGACGAAGCTTGGAAGACACATAACATTGGTGGGCAGTTTGGTAAATATTTCCGAGAAGAAATCGGAGATAAAACCTGCCGAAGAATAAATGTCATCATATCAAAATATAATCTTCCACGTTATCCAAGTGACAAAACATTAGATCCTGAAGAGGTTGAAAAAGATATTACTTTTATTGAAGAGTTTATAGAACATCAAATTGTTGCTATTCGGTAAGTTGGAAGCAATACCTAGCAGGTTTACATTCGAATCATTAACCTATGATTAGAATCTATAATGAGAAAAACAACTATAATAACTATTTATGATTAGATAATGGAAGTACACCTTGCAGGTTTTCAATCTAACAGATTGAAAATAGATATTCCAATAAATGTTCCAAAAGTTTAAATCAGATTGCCGTATTATAATTTTATTAAAACTATATTTTAGGGAGGAAATATTGGA
>JAIWHQ010000040.1:0-10010 GCA_048629575.1 Thermoplasmatota archaeon
TAAAATCAAATTCTATTTAAAACAACTTTTCCTTTTTAAATTTAATCATTTTTATCCAAGTGTATGCAATTTAATAAAGATTATACCCACAAAAGCCATTTGAATTTGTAATAATGACAAATAATACGTCTGCTCAGAAATCTTTAGAATTTCTCAAAAACAGATTTCAAGAATACTACAAAAAAAATACGTTTGAGCTCCCGGATCGATTTGGCAGAAGAGAATTTGCATTTGTAGTATTTGGCGGAAAAGGAATGATGCGACATATAGCATTTGATAAGAAAAAAAACCTAATGCGTTTTTTAGGAGAACGAGTGCCACAGCACACCTATTATTCATCAGCCTACTATCAAATACCTGATGCGCCAACAATGCAGGAGAAAAACTGGATGGGTGCAGAACTCATTTTTGATTTAGACTCTGATCATCTTCCAAATGCTGAAACTATGAGCTATAGTGAACAGCTCTCTGCAGTTAAAAAAGAATTTATAAAACTTGTAGAAGAATTTTTACTGGATGATTTTGGATTTGATGAAAAACATCTTGATCTATATTTCAGCGGTGGACGAGGATATCATTGCCACGTGAAGGATCCTGCTGTTTTTGATCTTGACAGCAACGAACGAAGAGAACTCGTTGACTATATTACAGGAAGAGATCTACAAGATTCTGTTATATTTCATGAACAGGTAACTGGGAGAAAACAATATGGTGGACGCACCTATCCAAGTGGAAAAAGCCTGAAGATGCCTACTCCTAATGAAAAAGGGTGGAAAGGAAGAATCAGCCGAGGAATCATCGACATTGTCAACGACATTAAAGAAAGTGATGATCCTCAAAAAAAACTCATGGAATATGGAGTAAAAGAAAAAGATGCAGAAAAACTTACAAGTGAGCTTTCTGAAGAAAGAGTAAAAAGAATACGAGAAGGTATGCTTGATCAGTCAAAAACAATTAGAAAATTCTTTCTTAATTCTGCGTTAAGAAAAACAGCAGTAACTCTTGGTGCTGGCGAGACAGATGAGCCAGTTACCTGTGATGTAAAACGCCTTATAAGACTTCCGTCCTCACTGCATGGAAAAACAGGATTAAAGGTAGTTAAAATTGATATCGATGAGTTGAAAACATTTGATCCTTTAAATGATGCCGTAGTTTTTGATGATGATCCTGTTACGATAAACCTAAACACATCATTTACCATTAAGATGAATCAACAACACTTTCATTTAGAACCAGGAGAAGTTGAAGTGCCTCAGTATCTTGCTGTTTTTTTGATTGGAAGAAGAACAGCTAGCATTATATAGAAAACAAGATTGGATGAGCATATGGATAAAAGAGCCCATATAGAAGAAATTGGTAAAAGGATGGAAGAACAGGGTTGGATGTTTTTTGGTCCCATACTGCATTATAAGAAAGCTTGGAAAGATCATGCAGCAATATACAAACGAGAGGGAAAATACGTTGTATCAGGTCTTGATTTTAGTGGAGAAAAAGAATTACATGAACCTATAGAAAAAAAAGAAGCTGTAAGAAGAGCTGAAGAGAGTTTAGAAGAGATAAAAAAATATATTCTTGAGCTATAGCAGTTTTTTCTTTTACAATATTTTTTTAGCTACATTTATACAAATCGTATGGCTTCAAGATTCATTGGTGCAGCAGTATTGATATTAAATCGTTTATGAATAGCAGAAGAGAGATCAAGACATTTTGATTCTTCACCATGGCCAAAGATTACTCTTTCGGGACGCGGTGACATATTACTGATAAATCCTGTTAGTTGCCTACGATCACTATGTCCTGAGAAACCATCACAGGTCTCTACATTCATATTCATCTCAAGATTGACAACCTTTCCACCTACATTAAGTGGAATTTCTTTTGATCCTCGTTGGATTTTACGCCCTGTTGTTCCTTCTGCTTGATATCCAACAAACACAATCGTGTTTTTACTATCCCCAGCCCATGATTTAAGATACTCCATCACAGGACCTCCGTTCATCATACCGCTTGTAGCAAGAACGACACAGGATCCTTTATCACCAATTATTTTTTCTCTCATCTCCATACTATCAACACGTTTGAACATATCAGAAAGAAGCGGGTTATCTCCTTTTTGGAATATCTGACTTCTTAGTTTATTATTAAGATACTCTGGATATGCAGTATGAATTGCTGTTGCCTCCCATATCATACCATCAAGATAAACAGGGACTTCAGAGATCTCCTTGTTTCGTACCAGGTTTTCAAGAACAATCATGACTTCTTGACTTCGTCCAACTGCAAAAACAGGAACAAGAACATTTCCTTTCTTTTTCATTGAAGTACGGATAATATCTTTAAGTCGTTCTGTTGCTTCCCTTCGACTTGGTTGATAATCCTCTCTACCTCCATAGGTAGATTCCACAACAACCGCTTCTACACGTGGAAAATGATTAACAGCTGGGTTAAAAAGCCAGGTTCTTTCATATTTAATATCGCCAGTAAATGCAATATTATAGAGTCCCTCTCCAACATGGAAATGACAAATTGATGAACCAAGGATATGGCCCGCGTTATGAAACGTGAGTCTAATATCAGGAGTTATATCTGTTGTATCTCCATAGCCCATTGGTATGCAATGTTTAATAACACTACGTATGTTTTCTGAAGAATATGGAACCTTTTTTGCATCAGCAGCAGCAACTTTAAGATAATCCATCTGAAGAAGCGTCATCATATCTCTTGTTGGAGGTGTACAATACACAGGACCATCATAACCATATTTATATAAAAGTGGTACAAGACCAGAATGATCAAGATGAGCATGGGTAATAACTACGGCATCAATGGTTTCAAAAGGCAATACTTCAGGGAGATGAATATATGGAGAACTATTATTATCTGAAGAGACATCAATACCACAGTCAATCATTACCTTACTATCCTGGGTATGAAGCAAGCTACAGGATCTTCCTACCTGCCGAAAACCTCCCAGAGCAATAATCCGTACAAACTTTTCACCATCGGAAACCCCACGATGAAGCTTCCTTCCCATCTTTTGTAGTATCACTTTTCGTTCGTCACTCATCGTGCGAAGATATCCACGGATTTCTTTAACGGTCTTGGATTGAATAGGGGGAGCTCTAATTATTTTAGGTGTCCAGTTGATTCGTTTACGTACCTCATTAAGAAGAACGCCCTCCTTTCCAATAGCAGCACCGGGTCGCAACGCCTCAATTGTTACTTCACCAACATCTGGTTGAAAATAAATATCAACAATTTCTGCATCTTTAGGTATGATTGCTCGTATCTTTTTCTCTGCAATATCAACATCGGTTAGAACAGAAGGATCAGGACGGACAACAATACGTTTCTGCAATGTTTTTGCAAGATTTTTAACGAGATCTTTACTTTTTGCAAATCGATCCGGTGTTTTTGTATAGATAACAAGAAGTGCTCCTTCGAATTCTACATCTGTCACATCGATACTTGCAGGTATCGAACCTCGAATCTTTCCTTTAAACTCCCTTAAAACATCATCTACTGTCATTTTTTAGCCTTGTAAAACTCAGATAATAAATTGCATATTCATAAATAATTAAATAAATGAAACAAACGGATCTATTTTCCCATTTTTTCTAAACGTGTTTTTATTTCATCTTCAGAAATCGTTCTGAACTCTTTTTCATTAATAACGGCAATAGCAGCACCATTTCCGGATGCTGAATCCCGTCCCATAGCAGCATTAATAGCTCGTGCTGCAAGATCAACGCCTTTATCAACAGTCAGGTCATCTTTATATTGATCTTCTAAGACACCAAACACATATGGTGAACCAGATCCACCTGCAGTATATTTATCAGGTATAGCTCCTCCAGCAGCATCAAGTGAATAGACATGTCCACCTTCAGAATCCCAACCAGCAAGTATCAACTGCACGTAGTACGGATAAAATTTCCGCTGGTTCAGAATATTTGACATTAGAGTTGCTGCACTCTTAACTGGCATCTTTGTATCTCGTTTTAACCGGTAGAGATTTACCTCTGCACTAAGATAACGAGAGAGAACCTGCAGATCACCCACAAGACCTGCGGTACAAAGCGCTAAATGATCATCGATTTTATATAATTTCTTTGTTTCTTTATGAGCAATAAGCGTACCCATAGTTGCCCTATGTTCAGTGGCAACTACTACACCGTCTTTACAGACCATACCAAGTATCGTGGTCCCTGTCTTCTTTAAATCTTCTGTCATAATCACTACTCCAATAAATTCTGGAAAAATTATAGAGTACGAATCTTACATCTTTTATATATACTTTGTGTAAAGTTAAAAGTGGGAAATCGGTGTTTTACTGATTTGAATAACTTGATCAGATAATAACCAGTTTTTTACCAAGTTTTTCGAATTTTTCCAATGCAACGTTAAGATCTTCTTTTGTAAGACCTGCATTCATCATAGTTCTGATACGTGCTTTATCTCGAGCAACCATTGGAAATACAATAGGCAATGCAAACACACCTTCAGCATATAAACGGTTGCTGAGCTCTTTTGCCTTGCTTGACTCACCAACGATCACAGGTGTGATAGGTGTCTCACTGTTTCCTGTGTCAAATCCCATTGATTCAAGTTCTTTTTTGAAATACTTAGTGTTATCCCATAGATTTCTGACATGTTCTGGTTCTGTTTCAAGGACATCAATTGTAGCAATCTGCGCTCCGGCAACAGCTGGCGGATGTGAACCAGAAAGAAGCCATGTCCGTGATTTATTATATGCATAGTTAACAAGATCCTGACTTCCTGCAATAAGACCTCCAACAACACCAAAGGCTTTACTGAATGTCCCCATTTCAACATCGATTTTTCCTTCTATACCAAAATGTGCACCAATGCCTCGTCCATCAGGACCGATGACGCCTTCTCCATGGGCATCATCAGCATAGGTCATTGCACCATATTCATTTGCAAGTTCTACAATGTTATCCATCGGTGCAATATCTCCATCCATACTGAACACTCCGTCGGTTATAATGAGGATTCTGTTGTATTTTTTATCAGCATCAATAAGTGCTTTTTCTAATTCCCCCATGTCTTTATGTTTAAAAACCGCTCGATCTGCCTTGGTAAGTCGTACCCCGTCGATAATACTTCCATGATTGAGCTCATCAGAAATAATGACATCTCCTTTACCTGCAAGTTGAGGTATAAGACCTGCATTTGCAGCAAAACCTGTCTGATAGATAAGAGAGGATTCTGTTCTTTTGAACTTTGCAAGTCGTCTCTCCACTTCCATATGAATATCTAATGTTCCTGCTATTGCACGTACCGATCCAGATCCTGCACCATATTTTTTTGCAGCATCAATTGCACCTTGAACAAGTCGGGGATGATTACTGAGATTAAGGTAGTTGTTTGAACAAAGCATGATTACTTCTTTTCCATCAACAACAGAATGAGGTGTTGATCCTGTTTCAAGGATACGGAGTTTCCAATCAAAGTCGTTCTTAACAAGTTCATCATATTCTTCTTTTAGAAATGCTGTTGGATTTCGATTCATAAACAAATTCCTCCCATGTATAATAGGATTTCAGGGAAACATTATTGAGATATTAAAAGTTGTTGGTTTGTATATAAGGATAACAAGATATGTATATTATATTGATAGTATTAAATATAAAAGTTAAAATGTAACTGGAACACTATTTTATAAAGATTATGATGACTGGAAAAGGGAAATGGTTAAAATCTTAGATAATATGAACAAGAGATTTTATATAATAAAGATCGATAATTATCTAAGGTGAAAAAATTATGATAAAAGAAATTGTTAGAAAAGGTATAGTAATTGGAATCATAGTTTTCTTAGTTAGCATAACCGTTCCATTACAAGTTGAATCCATCAATTTGGCAAGTGCATCAAAAGAATATAATCAAGAATACAATTCATCGTATCATCGTTTTGATAATCTCATCGAATCTATAATGTCGCTTGCTCATATGCCTGCTCTTTCAACAGCAATAGTTGTGGATAATGAACTTGTCTATTCAAATGGATATGGATTATATGATAGAGAAAACAACAAAGAAGCAACTGAAGAAACAATCTATCTTGTTGCATCGATTTCAAAAACTTTTACTGCAACAGCTATTATGCAACTCTATGAACAAGAATACTTGGATCTAGACGAAGATGTAAGTAATTATTTACCGTTTTCTCTTAGAAATCCAAATCATCCGGATGAAAAAATCACATTTCGCATGCTTCTTGCACATCAGTCAAGTTTGGCAACAGATCTACCTACCTTTTTTACGATTTGTTATCCAGCAGAATTAGAAATTTCTGGCTATCCTTATCCATTTTTTGAAGAGCTGTTAACTCAAGATGGCATTCAATACAGACAGCAGTTTTGGAATGATTACGCTCCTGGAGATGATATGCACTATTCAAACATAGGATATGGATTACTTGGCTATCTTGTCGAAATTATTTCAGAGCAACCATTTGAAGATTATTGCCAGGAGCATATCTTTGATCCACTTGAAATGGATGATACAAGTTTCAAACTGACTAGTCTTAATATTGACAATGTAGCTATTCCATATGAATATATTAAACGGAATTATTTTCCATATATCCATTATAGTTTCCTTAATTACCCAGCTGGTGGACTAAGGACATCTGCTATTGATCTTTCCCATTTTCTTATCGCCATTATGAATGATGGAGTGTATGAAACTACTCAGATACTAACACCTGACAGTATTGAGGAAATGCATACTATTCAATATCAAAGTAACACTTATGATTTTCAATATGGACTTGGTTTTCAGATTTGGATATCTTCATCAGATACAATTATTGGTCATACCGGGGGTTTATTTGGAGTTGCTACAAAAATGGTATTTAGCGAATCTGAAAATGTTGGAATCATTATGTTTACAAATAAAGGCATAGGAAACCTAATTGATAGTTTTTCTTTCTCGATAATAGAGTTATTGTTATATCAGAAGATAAATTGTTTTGAAAAATCAAGGATGGGGCTAAATAATATATTTGAAATCATACGTTCGAATAATTTCTTATCAGAAGATTTCAATATCAACAACCAAAGAAAAGAATCACTAATAACATAATAGCCGAAAAATTCTTCAATTCTCCATATAAAGGTCATCTAACTTGGCATTATAAATGAAATTTTGAGACTCTAATCATTGCATCCTGATTAGATTTGTATCTTAACAACCCTGCTGAGACGATATCCAATGACAACCATCATAAATTCAAGCTCGGCAAACATTTGATCAAGTTTTTTATCTCCCGTATCTACCCGTATGACAGGTGTATGCATCAGCTTTGAAGGAGTTGAAATCACAATAATGTTATCTACTCCAATTTTTTTAATTACCGCTGGGCTTAACTGAAGGTTACCTCGACCTAAAATAAAACCTTGTGCACCAATTGGACTCAGAATAACCTTAACCTTAGGATATTTTTTTAGTAGGTTCAATATTTGTTCTTCATTGAGGTCTTTGCCTATGAGTTTTTTCTTATGTACTGCATCAATTCCAAGAAGCGTATTTTTTATATTCATTTTTGTTGCGATGTAGTCGATGGTTCCACCGGATCCGAAAAGATACAAAAAATTGTTGTTTTGTTCAATTTCATCAACAATATGTTCAGTTAGTTCATCTTTGATGACATCATCTGATACTGATTCAAAGCAGGTTTTTCCAACTTGAATATACGTTGGCTCTACAATACCTTTGGCGACACCAAATAATCGTATATTCCATTCCCCTCTACGATAGCGATCCTCATCAAGATCCATGATGTCGGCATCACCAATAGTAAGAGTCCCCTCTGTAAATTCATAGAGCATCTTTGCTGTAGCAGAAACGTTTATCCCAAAGACTGCTGAATGCATCTTCACTCCTGAAGGGATACCAAGAATAGGAATTTTTTTATCAACGATTTCAAAGATATCTCTAGCAGTTCCATCCCCTCCGCAGAAAACAAGTAAATCAATATCAAGTTCTAAGAATTTTTTACATGCCTTTTTTGTATCCTCAGAAGTTGTATTCTTTCCAGATGGCTCGTAAATTATTTCTATTTCTTTTATACCAGCATTTTTTAATTCGCTACCGCCCATGTCACCTTTAGAGGTAAACCATTGTAGATCATCATTTTTTGAATCATTTGTGAGAAATTCCTTTAGCATTTCTACTGTTTTTTGTGAAGCTATAGGTTTTGCTCCAAGTTTTATTGCTTTTTCAATAACTCCATCAGTTCCCTTAAGACCTACTTTTCCGCCCATTCCTGCAATTGGATTTACTAGTAAACCTATTTTTGAAACCATCTTTAAATTCAGTACGTAAATCAAGAATCCAATATTTAACTACCGTAGGTGTAAAACCACTCATTTCAGATTGACAATTTTGAGACGGGATCAGAAGCACCTAATTTTTCTCTAAATATAAGCAACTGAGTTGACTATAATTATAGATTATTTTTTAAAAATTTTAATAATCCTTATATATAACTCATTTATTACCAGACATTGGGAGAATTATGAGTGGATTATTTGGTATAGTAAGTAATGATAATTGTATTTCTAGTCTCTATTATGGAACTGATTACCACAGTCATTTAGGCACTGAATATGGCGGTATTGCCTTTATCGATGAAAATGACATGCCTGTTAAAAAAATCCGGGATATCGGAAATTCACAGTTTAAAACAAAATTTTATGAAGGATCTGATAAAATACAAAGTAATCTCGGCATAGGTGTAATATCTGATAAAGATCCGCAGCCATTAAGTTTAAAAAGTAAATTTGGGCCTTTTGCAATATGCTGCGCTGGTCTTGTAACAAACAAAGATGAACTTGCTGAAACATTAATCAAAAAGGGAATTCCATTTAGTGAATTGGACCGTGGTGAGGTCAACACAACAGAACTTATTGCTCATTTAATAAACCAAGGCAACAGCATTACCGACGGCATTGAAAAGATGTACGACAAGATTAAGGGATCAATCTCTCTATTACTTTTGACAAAAGAAGGAATATATTGCAGTAGAGACAGATATGGAGTTACGCCTCTAGTTATTGGAAATAAGGTGGATGAAGTAGCAGTTGCCAGTGAAACCTGCTCATTTAATAACATGGGTTTTAAAATAAAAAAATTTGTTGAACCTGGAGAAACTGTTTTTATCAGTCACAAAGGTATTGAGGAAGTAAAAAATGGAAACAATTGCAATAAAATATGTGCATTTTTATGGATTTACACAGGTTTTCCTGCCTCGACATATGAGGGAATAAATGTAGAAGAAGTTAGAGAAAACTGTGGACGGTTTTTAGCAAGACGAGATAATGTTAAAATAGATCTTGTTGCAGGTGTTCCTGATTCAGGAATAGGTCATGCCATTGGGTATGCAATGGAATCTGGTAAACCATTTAGACGTGTTTTAGTTAAATATACACCGGGCTATGGGAGAAGTTACACACCGTTATCTCAAGAGATAAGAGATCATGTTGCTTTAATGAAACTTATTGCAAATGAAGACATTATCAAGGATAACAGAATTATTTTATGTGAAGATTCAATAGTTCGAGGAACACAGCTTAAAAATTTTACAATTACAAAACTAAAAGACGCTGGAGCTAGAGAAATACACATCCGACCTGCTTGTCCTCCTTTGATGTTCCCATGCATTTATAATTTATCAACAAGAAGCATCAAAGAATTGGCTGCTAGAAAAGCAATAAGAGCACTGGAAGGAAAAGATATTGAAGATGTTTCAAAATATTTAACTCCTAAATCTGAAAGTTACAAAAAAATGATAGATTGGATTACAGAGGATTTGGGAGCAACTTCGCTGAGATATCAGCGATTAGAAGACATGGTTAAAGCTATAGGATTACCTAAAGAAAAATTATGTTTATATTGTTGGACTGGTGAGGATTTTCAAAAAAGCTAGGCATTTTTGCTAGAATAGTATAATACGTAATATTTTCTTCTCTTATTAGAAA
>JAIWHQ010000041.1:0-9924 GCA_048629575.1 Thermoplasmatota archaeon
ATCATGAACATACGGTCGTACATCCCGATCATATTTTGTCCGTATCTCAATATTTTGAATTTCCAATGTTTTGCATACTTCCAGTATTTTTGAAAGATCGTTTCCAGGAGATGCGGTCATGCCAAGAGATAATCGATTCGTTCTTTGTTTTCTATACATATCAGAGATAAAAACGTAGGAGTAGTTTCCAACAGCACGGTGAACCTCATCGTATATTATTAATGAGGTATTGTCTAGGATGATTCTTTTTGAGATAAGATCATTTTCTATGACTTGAGGTGTAGAGACAATTATTCTACTGGAATCCCATATCATCTTTCTTTTTTTCGGTGAGATCTCGCCAGTGAAAACTTCAATGGAATCATCTACTGTTAGATGTGTTTTTAAAAATTGAGTATGTTGGTTGACAAGTGGCTTTGTGGGAGCTAGAAATAGTATTTTGTTGTTTTTCTTTTTAAGTTCTTCTGCAATAACGATTAATGCAATGATTGTTTTTCCTAGTCCTGTTGGTAAAACAACTAGGGTGCTTGCTTTTGTTGCAGATTTTGCAATGTTTGTTTGGTACTGTCTTTCTTCTAAAGAATCTGGTTTGATGAATTCATGTTTTATATAATATGCGTTTGACGTTGAATATTTCTTCTTCATATGTTTTTGAGAAATTTGGATTTGATTTTGATTCATTTTTGTGTCTATATTGTAATGTGGTTTATTATTATTTGTGAGGTATAAGAATGAGTAATAGGAGAAATATGAAAACATGTTCGATATGTGGTCTGGAAGCTGAAATATCTGAGATGTACCCAACTAGATTTGGGGTCGTCTGTCAAGGTTGTATAAATAAACTATATTCTATAAAAATATGAGCTGATGTAATAATATGAACAAGAAAGTAATAACCATTGGGATATTAGGCATGTTGTTTTTAATGAATTTTAACATAGTTATAGCAAATAGTGAATCATTGAAAGCCAGAGAATAATTTTCCAGAAAATATTTAAATGAATAAACGTTATCTAATTTTCCTATTTAGGGAGGTAGAAAATATAAATAAAAAATTTTGTGCAGTGGCAATAGTATTAACTCTATTATTGCTAGGCATGGGGACAGTATCTAATGCAGAAGTTATAAATCAAAAAATAACAAGACAGCCTAAAACCGCGAGGACACAAATACTTCTTGGTTCGGCATCAATATTTGGAGATGGAATAGAAGAAAATACCGTTGTTGATGCAATTGCAAGTGATGATTTAACAATTAGCATTCCTTCACAAACTGAAATTGTTGACTTTTATATCACATATGATATTGTCTGCAATGGTGATTTAGATGATGGTAGAGTTTATTTCGGGTTGCAGATAAATGGTGAACATCAAGAACTACAAGAGGCAAACACAAGTGATATTGATTCTGGTAATTTAATCTTAGAAGATGTTGAAGTAAGTCGTGGTGATATTTTAACATTTGAGATAGGTGCTGTTTATACAAATCTTATTCCACCCCATGGCGATCTCGATGTAGCTGTAGGTGGCGGTATAGTAAATAGACCAGTTTTGTTTAATCTGCTCTTTGAAAAGTTCCCAGTGCTCAGCTATTTGCTATCAAATTCGTTTTTTATTAGATTATTAAATATCTAATAAAAACTCTTTTTTTTCTTTCTTTGTTTCTTTTTATTTTATTTTTAATTTTGTTTTTCTTATTTTCCTTTCTTTTATTTATGTTGTGTGAATATCTGTTCTATATACACAAAAAAGACATCAAATGAACGTTTTAGTATGTTTGGGGAGAAACACTAAAATTCTCTAAACAGTAACAATGTTTAAATGATATGTTGATGATTTGTATTTTGTGAGATAGATGGAACTCTTTGGCATTGTAGTACCTCTTTGGGCGTTATTTATTGGGCTTATTCTTGTCGTAGTTGTTGTTTGGAAGTTGATTAAATTTGCCATAAAAATTCTTATTGTAGTAGTTGCGTTCTTTGCAATACTGATCGGTCTTGATTTTCTTAATGTTTTTTCTTGGATTAATGAAAATCTTCTTTCGTCTTTTCTGTAACTTGTTATTCTGAGAAGTCATATTTTAAAAAAATCTTGATATTTTTTAATTGTTGTTTCTCTTTTTTGATTCAGCTATACTATTAATTTCTGAAATTAATTTTTCTAGGTCAAATGGTTTTGGT
The DNA here is from genome assembly GCA_048629575.1 of Thermoplasmatota archaeon. Taxonomy (GTDB): domain Archaea; phylum Thermoplasmatota; class E2; order DHVEG-1; family DHVEG-1; genus JAUWYM01. The sequence continues at coordinate 2,180 of JAIWHQ010000041.1, forward strand.
ATGTAATCATAGATGAAAGATTCAACCCCCTTCATTTTTTCTGAACTGATGCTCCCTTTTGCGGTGATAATTAATAATATTATGTCTTTGTTTAACCCCTTATCAATTATCTCTTTTATTGTATCCCATCCATCCATAAACGGCATCATGATATCCATAAGTACAATGCCTTTGAATCCATGTTCTAGTTCTTTAATGCAATCATTTCCGCTGTCGACTGTTAAAACTTCGAATTGTTGTTTTTCAAAGATTGATCTGAGAGTAGCTAAGATATCGGAATCGTCGTCGACTATCATGATTTTTTTATCCATTGTTTCATCTCGCATATAGCGTTCGTATGATATACTTTGAAACTAATGATATATAAATGTACCTAATCCATTTGTCATAATGTAAAAATGTCAAAAGAAAGGAGTACAAAACTGGAGCTATAGATGTTATGTTATCTGTTTCTTTTGATTAACAAATTACTTAATTCTCCAATCTGTTCAGGAGAAAGCTCTTCGACTCTCTTGTCTAAATAAGGAACTCCATCTAGATCATTATATCTCTTTTCTAAAGAATTTTTTATCTTTTTCCGCCGATGAGCAAACAATTGTTTTACGATATCAAAAAAGAACGATTCATCTATTATGTTAAAAGGCGGTTTTGTTCTTGGAATCATTTCAATAATACTTGAATCAACTTTTGGTACTGGAGAAAAACAATTCCTAAGAACGATTTCAAGAACCCGGCAATGTGTTTTATAATACACTCCGACAGAGAGCCGAGAGTAATCTTTTGTACCAGAATGTGCAATCATTCGATCTGCAAAATCTTTCTGATAGATAAGAACAGCTTTTGAGAATGGATATTCTAGTAACTTAAATGTTACTGGAGATGAAATCTGAAAAGGAAGATTTGAAACAATTTTATTAAACATTGGTAATGTGTTAAAATCAATTTTTAGTACATCGGCATGAATCACTACTACATTACTTGGTATCTTTTTTTCCAATTCTTCCACAAACAATGCGTCTATTTCAACTGCTATTACTTTTTTTGCTTTTTTTGCAAGTAGATGTGTAATGATTCCTTTTCCTGGGCCAATTTCAAGAACAACATCATCTTTATTTAGATCTGCGTAAGTAATTTCTCTTTCTGCTACTTGTTTATCAATTAAAAAATGCTGCCCTAGTTTTTTCATTCTATCGGTAATGAGAACTTTTCTCCAGCGGCGGGCGGGTAAAAATACGGTACTTCTGCTGAGGGTCTGTCAACTCCAACTCAACTCGTTTTGAAATGAGTTTATCAGGCGCTCTTAGAAAATCAATGCGCTCTTGCATCTCTCCAAAACTAGCGAACAGTTTTTTCTTTCTCTCATCGAGTATCTCATGCATCATTTTTTTCCCTAGGCCTGGAAGAAGCTCTAATACATGGTAACGAGTAGAAATTGCAGAGGCCTCATTAAAAAATTTGATGAACCGCTCTTCTAAGTTATGAACAATATCAAGAATGATATAGGGGAGTTCACCATGAGCTGTCGATGTTAAATCTTCATAGTTTACTCTTCCTTTTATCTTTTCTATTTTTTTCCTTTTATCGGCATCTTTGCCAACATAGATACGTTCACCAATAGTAAAGGTAGTATCGTGTCTTGGAATAAGTTCAAGGAATGTAAATTGATTTTCTCCTATGCCATAGACAACTGGTTTCCTCTTATGCGGAGGTACATCTCCTCTTCCTTTTGGTAAATAATCCAAAACATATACATAATCCTCCATGCTCATAAACCTCCCTATTTATTCAATGTAGTATTTTCTTACAATCTCCAAAATTTTTTTAATTCCACCTTCGCCAGGATTCGATCGTTCTTTTGCAAAAATTGCTTTAACTGCATCTTCAGTTGTGGGAAGAAGATCTGCTATTTTATATGCATGACTCTCTTCGATAGTTTCAATGCTCTTTAGTTCTTTTATCAAATCCTTTGTTTGTTTCATAGTAAGTTTAGAAAACGCCTGAGCATGTTCAAGAGCGATTCTTTGTTCGTAGATCAAGTCCTTTCTTTCTTTTTCAATTTTTTTGAGTATGTTTTTAACTTCAGAAAGAGAAACAGGTTTTGCAGTTTCCTCTCCGCTCATTATTTAACTCTCCCTAAATGTTCAGGTCGTACAATCAATGTTTTATGTTTTTTACCTACCGTAATTCCCACAAGATATGCATCTCCTTGCATTCCTTCAATTTTTCCTGTGTACCCCTGGAAACGTGGATGTGGCATACCTTTATGGACTGCGGAGTCTATTGTAACACTAACGCTTTCTCCTGTTTCAAACTGTTGCAATGCTTTTGTTATTGAGGAGATTCCTCTTGCTCTTGGTTTCTTTCGCAGTATGTGCCTGCTTTTGCTTCTTATTCCTTTTGATCGTTTTACCATTTATTTATTCCCCCTTGATTTCTATCACGTCAAGTTCCTTTACTTTGCAGGGAATGCCAATCATTTCGCTAATGTTTGGCGTGGTCCTTCCAGAATCGCCGGATACGAGTTCCTTTATGTATGTTCCAGACTGTGTTTCAATTGTTAATCTGGCTATAGAACCCTCTACCGATTCTAACTCACAGTTATATATCTTCCTCTCTCTAATCTTGTTGGCCCTGCGATGAGCCACTCTTGTAGGTGTCAACTGCTTTATTGTTTTACCCTGTAATATCTGAGCTACTTCTTTAAGTTTTTCTTTCTTTATAGGTTTTTCCCCTTCAATTACGATATAGTATGTTTTTTGAAACTCTGCATTCTTTATTCTTGCAATCTCTTTTCTATCTGAAAATCGAAGATTACTGATTTCTACCCTATCCTTTGTATAGGAATTTATTTCTGATGTGAGAATAGCAAGATCTATGGTTCTTTTTTTAGGGTTTTTTATCTCAAGAACAAACGGACGTCCACTACCAAGCATTAACGCATCGATATCTTCTCTTCCACAACCATGAAACGATTCGTCATTACCTTTTGTTCGTTTCAGTGCCTTTTTTGAAATTAATTCTTCTACACTTGTCTCATACATCTTTCCTGTGTAGTTACAGGAGCTACATCCTTTGCCTCTGCAGATTCTGCAAGGCCATTTCGTCTGCGGAATTCCCCGTTCAAACTTTTTATATCGTCCATAGATAAAAAGAGGGCGTATTTGAAGATTGACGACATCAAATGCTGTATCCACTATCACGGTAATATCCGGTTTTTCAAAATCTACTGTTTTTCCTAGTTTTTCTTCTAAAATCTTACCAACTTCTCTGTTGATCTCCATTTTGATTGGTTCAAAATCTTCAGAAGAGATAAAATCCCAGAGTTCTTTTTCCCTCTCAACAATATCTTCATCAATCTTTGAACCTATTAAAAACGTATCAAACTCATATTCTTTTAATGCGTCTGAAATCAGATCTACAAAATGATCAGTTTCTCCTGTTAATCCCTCGCAAAGCCAACAATCCTTTGCATGTGTTTTTTTACTTTGTTTCAGATTGTTTCGTATTAGTGTGCCTTTTTGCTTGTTCGTTGATCCTTTTTCTATCTGTCTAAATAGTCTACCAAGACATGAATCACAGAGATGATAAGCACTAACTGTTTTCTCTGCAAGCGTTAAAATTTTATCGTTCATCTGGCATCCTGAACAACAGAAGTGATTTAAAATTTTGTATCAACCTACATAGAGGTTAAATGATTCTTATTTCCATAGTTTATAGTAGATAACTATGAGAGATGCTAAAAGTACTACAGGTAAAGACCAGAACCAGATTGATTCAGCAACACCGAGAGCATAACCAACTGACAACATGAAAATAATTGATACAAATATTGTTATAAGATCTCTATATTTCATCTTTCCTCAGGAACAATATATTTCTCACCATTATAAAATTTTATGAAATATCCTTGTATTTTCGTGATAAACTCCATTTTGCAAAAGGATATATCATTCTTGAGTACCAAGTTGGATTATAAGCTTGATACAAAAGATTGTGCCATTGGTTACTTTCTTTTGCCAAATTCATGAGATGCGAATAGAACTGATCACCGTGTTTCCTGCTAAGATATCTATTAACTACAGATCTTTTTATTCTACTGGAAAGGTGTTTTTTGATTAATTTTTTATAATTCTTATGTTCAATAATGCTTGATGCTGCATAAAACCCAGATATGATTGCATACCTCATTCCAAAACCCCAGAGATAGTCCTGCAATCCAGCAGCCTCTCCTGTAAATAATTTATTATTTTCAATAAGTCTAGGCTTTAATAAAAAGCAGCCGACTCCTCCAAGGTTTTTCTTATTTTTTATATCAATATCAAATAGTTTTGTTAACATATCATATGTTTTTTTAAAATACGATGTTGCGTTATGATCCGTCTCAAAAAAGTTTACACTCAACATTGATCCATACCCTTTAGCTATCAACAGGTATGCATATCCACTGTTTGAAACTTCTTTATTTATGAGAGCAACAGCAATATCGTCAGATTCTGTTTCAAAAAGAATTCCTTTTGCAACACCTACATATCTGTTTTCAGCAGCCCCAGTTGAGATAATATCCATATCTTCTATTCTTGCTTTTGAATTGAAATGGATGTTTACACCAAAATCTATTGCCTGATTTTTCAACCCTTGATCCAATGTGTTCTCAAATGCTCCTCTTCTTACTATGTAAAATATGGATCTGTCAGATGTATTATTTAATACTTCTGTGCCATCTGATAGATACATTTTTTTAAATGGATTGTAATTAAAATTAACCTTTATATTCATAGATTTAAATTTATGTAATATGTCTTCTTTTGTGGACCAGTTTTCCAATCCCTCTAGATCGCCAAGAAATCTTTTACCACAATCACTTTGTTTTTCAAAAACATCAACATTATATCCAGCTTTCGCTAGATTTATCGCGGCGCTAAGACCTGACAAGCCTGCTCCCATTATTTTGATATTTTTCATCTTACATACTTATTTGTCTCTGTGTATTTAAAGGTTCTTAGGTTGTTATGAGAGATTTTCTTTTTAACTTCAAATTGAAGCAGTAACTAACCTGTCTTAACAACATTTTTAATAGTGTTTTCTATAAGGGAATAAAAATAGGGAGGAACATCAAATGGTTGAAATCGCTCCGTTTAAAGGTATTACCTACAATAAAGAAAAGATTGGAAATCTTGATGATGTAATGTCACCACCATATGACATTATCTCTAAAGAAATGCAGAATAAACTCTATGGAAAACATCAGAACAACTTCGTAAAATTGATTCTAGGAAAGCAATTCCCAAGTGATACAAAAGAAGATAATCGATATACGAGAGCAAAACAACTATTTGACGAATGGCAAGAGAACTCCATATTGTTAGAATCTGAAAAAAACGCTATATTTCCATATAAAATTGAATATGTTTTAAACAATGAACCAAGAACAATGAATGGTTTTTTTGTGTTACTTCGATTGGATCCTGATTATAAAGTTGTAAAAGCTCATGAAAAAACACTATCAAAGCCAAAGGCAGATCGATTGGATCTTATGAGGGCTTGTAAAGCAAATCTTGAACCAATTCAGTTGCTATACATGGATAATAATGATACTATTAGAAAGATGATTGATGAAGGTATTGATACGCCAATTCTGAACATTAAGGGATATGATGGATTTATGCATAAACTCTGGAAAGTGGAAGATGAACTTTTGATCTCTAAAATAGTAGATGAACTCAGCAATGAGGTTTTATTTATTGCAGATGGACATCATAGATATCAGACAGCTATCAATTTTGCAGATGAGATGAAGAAAAAAACCAATGTTTCTGATGAGGGTGCGCCGTTTAACTATCGAATGGTTATCTTAGCAAATATCTTTGATGAAGGGCTTGCTATTTTACCGACACATCGATTTATTAAAATGCCAAATTTAGATCTTGATGATCTATTACAAAAACTTCAAGAATATTTTGTTGTAGAAGAAAAAACTATTGAGAAGACAGATAACGATTACGATCGTGTTGGAAAACGTATTATTTCAGAGATAGCAACAGAGGATGAACATAAATTTGCATTATATTCTAATAAGAAATACTATGTTTTGACGTTAAAAGACGAAAAAGTTATGGATGAGTTTGCAAAAGATCGATCTGAGATGTGGAGAAGACTTGATGTTTCGATATTGCATAAAGTAATATTAGAACATATACTGGGCATTAATGAAGATAATCTTGAAGATCATGTAAAATATACAAGAGTTGATGGTGAGGCAATACAGTTTGTTGAAGAGGGACGATTTGATATCTCTTTTTTGATGAATGCCACAAAAATTGATGAATTAAAAGCAATTGCTCAGGCAGGGGAGCATATGCCTCAGAAATCCACCTATTTTTTACCAAAAATGCTTTCAGGTCTTGTCATGTATAAGATGTAAAAAGTGCGATATTGTCGTTTTGGCATTTTTACAACATAACTTTAAATAGTTGTTTTCATAAAATTAGTTGTGGTGAGGAAGGGAAAATTTATGTTTTTTTTCTTCATATTTTTCCCCCCTACCTTCCTCCCTTACTCCAATAACAATTTTTTAGTCTCTCCTTCTGTTGTAGTCAGAGTACAGGGTTCCTGTAAATATTTAAGTAGATAATATTTGATTAACGGTTTATGATTTCACTTGATGATATATTTGCAGCTATGAACCAATACAAGGATATCTTAGAGTTAATTGCAATCATTATCATATCATTTATTATTTTTAACATTGTACTAAAATTGATTAAAAAGAGCTTGCTTGAAAAAGTGAAGACAAAAAAACAACGATCAAATGTGACCGTCTTTACTGATCTTTTGAAATATTTGTTTGCGTTTTTCTTAATCATCATTGGTATCTCTGTTTACTCTGGAAAACTTGGTGATCTTGGATTTGTTGCAGGACTTCTCACTGTAGCAGTTGGCTGGGCGTTACAAAAACCAATCAGCGGCGTTGTTGCATGGCTAATTCTTGTCACCAGACGGCCGTTTCATATTGGCGATAGAGTGATAATTTCAAATATGAAAGGTGATGTCACAAATATTACGCTCACTCACATCTTTCTTGACGAAGTGGGTGGAACAATTGATGGCGAGGAAGGATCTGGAAGAACTGTTATGATTCCGACATCAGTTATTTTTGAACAAGAAGTCATTAATTACACCCAACGTGATGATTATATTTTAGATGAAGTTGTTACCGCAATTACGTATGAAAGTGATCTCAAAAAAGCTGAAGAGATTGTCACCGATGCCGTAGATGAAATCATGAAGCCTATTTGGGAGACTTTTCCTAAAAGAATCAGTAAAAAGAGTCATATCCGGCTGATGTTTAAGGATTCTGGTATTGATGTCATTATTCGATACTATACGATTGCGACAAGAAGAAATGAGATTACTACCGGTATTCGAAGAGAAATCTGGAATCATATTAGAAAAACATCTTCTGTTGATTTTGCTTATCCTCATACTGAGGTTTTACTTCGAGAAAAAACTCTTAATAAAAAGTAATGAGTGTGCATCTGTATATGTAGTTGCTTTCTATCTGCATGTTCATCTGCCAAAAAAACAAATAAAGTCGTATTGTATAATTAACGGTTTGCGGGTGGATGGATTGGAGAAAATAGTTGAGCCAAGGTTATTTGAAATTGAAAATGAGGATGATCTTGCACGGTTTTTTTAGAAAAAATACGAAAATAAAATATTTGAGAGAGGGCCCGAGGCGGGATTTG
>JAIWHQ010000042.1:0-9742 GCA_048629575.1 Thermoplasmatota archaeon
TGTTCCATAAAGACAAGTTTAATCGAAAGATTGGATATTTGTTTCTCATCATATCTGCACTAATGGGTTTTTTGATTTTTTCACCAATGTTTCCAAATCAACTACAAGTTCTACTTCTCGGAAATGTTAAACAACTTGGAGCACCCCTCCCACTTGCCATACTTGGTCTTGTATTATTTGTTATTCTCACGTTTGTATTTGGAAGAATATTCTGTGGATACCTCTGTCCTATCGGTGCATTGCAGGAAATTGTTTATCTTATACCAATAAAGAAGCTTAAAATCAAAAATAAAACGCTACCTATAGTTTTCCGTCTGATCTTTTTTATCGCATTTGTTGTTTTAGGTTTAATCTTTTCAATGGGCATTCTTACATTTTTTGGCTTTTATGATTTTTTCAATCTGAATATTAATTCGATTTTTTTCTACATATTCTTAATCTTGTTAGCAGCCTCAATCTTTGTTTATCGGCCGTTCTGCCAGTTTTTCTGCCCTTATGGTGCTTTATTGTCTCTTGCCTCTATTAAAGGTCTATTTAAGTTACAAAGAAATGCCAACTGTGTCGATTGTAAAAAATGTGAGATCATCTGTCCAACAAGTGAAGCAGGTAGAAACGATTTAAAACAGGAATGTTATCTGTGTAATAGATGTAAGGATGTTTGTCCTGTTGATGCTATTGGATATGTTAGATATAAAGGAGATGAAAAATGAAAATAGTAGATGTAAAGAATGCAGATATTTCTCAGAACCCTCATAAGATTGACGCGAGAAAAATCTATGATACAAAAAACGCTCAAGCAATTCATATAACTTTAAAACCTGGTGAATCTTTGAAAAGGCATGTAACACCTGTTGATGTATTTTTCTATGTACTTGAAGGAAAGGGAATAGTTGAAATTGGAGATGAAAAGAAGGAAGTATGCTCCGATACACTTATTGAAAGTCCTGCTAAGATACTGCATTGTTGGTATAACGAAAGCAATGAAATTCTTAGAATACTTGTTGTTAAAGTGCCAAGACCATCAGAGTCAACAAAGATATTATGAAAAGAAGGATTGGATTAGAAGAAGGAAAATTGTTACAGTCCATTGATATTCTGAGGGATGGGGATCTTAGAAAACTAGTAGGCACCAGAATAAAAGAGTTTAAAGAAATAGATAGAAAATCAAGTGACGAGATTTTTCAAGAGTTGTGTTTCTGTATTCTTACTGCAAATTTTAATGCTGAAAAATGTATAAAGATACAAAGAGAGATTGGAGACGAATTTCTAACACTTTCTGAAGAAGATTTGGCAAAAAGACTTGCAGAGCTTGGTCATCGCTTTCCAAATGCTCGTGCAAACTATATCTCAGATTCTGTGAAATATAAAGATTTTCTGAAAGATATTATACATTCGTTCAAAGACGAAGAATTAAGAGAGTGGTTAGTTAAGAATATTAAAGGGCTTGGATATAAGGAGGCAAGTCATTTCTTAAGGAACATAGGTTTTGATGATTATGCAATTATTGATTTTCATATAATTGATGTTCTTGTAAATCATAACTTAATTGAAAGACCAAAGACTCTTACAAAAAGAAAATATTTGGAAATTGAAAATACTATAAGGGATATTGCTAAAGAAACGAATCTCACATTAGCTAAGTTGGACTTATATCTTTGGTATATTGAGACTGGGAAAATCTTGAAATAACTCAATTGTAGATAATCATAAAAAAATATACATTGCCTGCAGTTCTTATCTTAAAAACAATTTCAATCCCGGCATATCCGTTAAGACCAAATCATAATTATGTTCCACTTCTATATTATTCAAGAACCTTAATAACGCTTATTCGTGATGTTATTTACAATTATATACCTTAAAGAAAGTATTGATACTATTCAATCAGGGTAAGATAAAAGAAAGTGGAGGTGAGAAAATAGACGAAAAACATATATGCATTGTATGTGGCGAGGAGCATGGTTTAGACAATATTCATACCATTGATATTAAAGGAAAAACACAGAAAATCTGTAAAGGTTGTGCAACTGCAATAAAAGGATTGGCTTAATATTATATCAAAATTTTCATCAAGCTACATTCGTTAATACCTACAAATCAAAATCAGGGAATCACTTAGATAAGGACCGATAGAAACAAACTATTGTAAGAGCAGCTATCGGACCCATCGTCAGTGCAGCCCAAGGAATTGAATAACTCACTTCTAGATATATTGCATACATTATATAAATTATCAACAAAGCAATATACAATAGGACAACCAACAATGTATATTGTGATTGTTTATCTCCACTAATATATATTTGATTTTTTTTAATTTTACACATGTAAAGGCTGAATATAAAAAAGATGACTGCAGGGATTTCCACCCATCCCTCATAGTTCCAAAGGGGGATTCCATAGTACGATCCACTATATGACCAACTCCACGCACCTATCTTAACCATAACGGGATCACAAATCAAATCCCAAGATGCCATCATTAAACCAGATACAATACTCATACCAATAATTTTTACAAACCAGTGCCTGGATATAGTCTCTGTAGATTCACGGGTTGTTTTGAGTCTGTCGAAGATGATATTTGTCATCGTGAAAGCACAATAAAAAGAGATGGTCCAAACAAGTGGTATGACATAGGGGATTTTCCCTAAAAACTTTGGTCCTAATATATTACTATAATACGGCTTGCAATGAACTAATTCACCAAATCCTAATCCATCTGTATACTCATACAGCATTGCAACACTATAGGCGATAAGAAAAAAGAAGAGGATTTCACGAGGGCCTAGTGTTTTATATCCATGGATAAGAACCATTATGAAAAAAAGCAGTACGAATCCTGTTATAAATATCGTTTCAGTAAATAAATTAAGTAAGAAAAAACCAATACCACCATAAATCCCCGCAATGATGAGTAAAAATATCATGATTAAATTTGAATCAAATTTCCACATTCTATCATCTGAATAATTTACCAATTTTTTGATTGTTTATATGTATCAGTCTATTTATACAAATAGGATGCGATTACTGTGATTGATTGATTTGATTTGCACAATATATTCCTGTTATGTACGATTCCTCTAAACCAGCCACATTAAAGTCACCAATGAGATACATGTTATTTCCTCTGTTGCTTTCTATAAGTATATGACCGTTAATAGTACCTGCAGGATCCCAAGATTTACGAGCGATAATCTGAGGATTTAGAAAAAAATTTTTCAAAGGTGGAGATTCATGCTTATAATAAAACAGATATGTACTATCTTTCAGATTAGCAATTGCTTGTACATTACTTGGGGATGAAAAAAGTTGATACTTTTTTCTTGTGATGATCCTCTTTGGAACACCTTTAATATGAAGCATTTTTGTATTTACCGGTTTGTTTGTCATTTTGACACCAGCAACATGTTGAGACCAATCGATTTGTGTTGCTAAAACAATGTTTTTTGCATAAAAAATAGTATCATCAAATTTAATCTTATACTGTCCATTCTTATATCGAATATTGGTTACAACTCCGTTCAATATTTTTTCTTGAAACGGTTCTATCATCTTTTCTTTTTCAAAGTTGAACGTATAAATTGGTGTAATGAGTGGCAATAAATATTGTAAAAAACTTAAGGCATTCATTTCTTGAATGGTTGAAAACGTTGTCGAATACAGGCTTTTAGAAAAATAGGTTTCAGTTCCAGTTTGGAGTTTATGATTCTTAACAAAATCAATTGCCTTTTGCATATATAACTCATGTAAAAAAGGGTCATTTTCAATAGCTGTCTTTTGAGATATAGTTTCCGAGTTTTTTCTAAACCGGCGAAACGACTTTCTGAATTTATAAAGTATTTTTAACGCCTTAATAAATTGTAATATATAGCCAATAGTCTTAGGCTCAAAAAGAACATAAGAATCATCATTTTCATGAAAACAGAAGTCAGTCAATTTAATTCTTGATTTTAAAGTGACATGCTTTAATACATGGTAATAATCTGAGCAAACAAAAAAAGCTCCATAGTTAGCAGTTCCATCTTCAGAGGTAAGGATTCTACCACCAATATCTTTACTAATAATCAAAAAATCTTTATCATATTCATTGAGAAGTTTGGCACAAGATAATCCAGAGATTCCTGCTCCAACGATGATTGTTTCAACGGTCTTATCTGACATTTTCCATGTAATGAGAATAATAAAATATTAATCTATTTTTCCTAATGGCAAACAATAGGAAACTGGACTCATAGGCTCAGGGTGAGCCAGATTATTCAAAACATATTCTTATATACCTAGTCTTTATTGCAAATTATTACTAACAAGTAAAAAAGGAAATATAAATGTATAGAGAAAATAGAGGCGGTGGCCGATTTGATGGACCCCCGCGAGAAATGCATAAGGTAACTTGTGCAGATTGTGGAAAGGAAACTGAAGTTCCTTTCAAACCTGATGGTAGCAGACCTGTCTATTGCAGGGAATGCTTTCAGAATCATAGACCAAAGAGATTTTAGTAGAAAGATGAAACATCTTTAAGATCATTTTTTTACAAAAATCTTCTTCTATTTTTATCAATAAGTAAGAAAGAAGTAGGTTTCTAAGATAAAGATCAGCTTGACATGTATATTAGCAATATATCTCTGCATACAAGCAGCTTATGTTTTTACAGAATGGAAAGCATTATAGATAGCAGTATTCAACGATAACATTACCGCAATGTATACACGCTAAACGCACGTATTCTCCATCATAACCAACGACAGCATATATGTGATTACATCCTTCAAAATCTTTCACAGAATCACCTAAAGTATTTTGTCACTCATAGTACATAAATGTTTTGTTAAAAATAAAATTTGCAACATATATAACGTATAATCTAAAAGTATATATGGATACGGCCAAACTCATCGCCGGTACTTATTCGTTATCTACCATATATGTTATATCCTTACATATTCATACCCACCAAAAATGCTTTTTGAGGGCAATTTAGAAAGAGTCGAAACATAATTAAATATCATAGATATACAACAAAACCGTGTATCAAGTACCAAGAGGAACAAGAGATTTTGCCCCTGACGAAATGAAAATACGCAGATATGTTGAAGAAAACATGAAAACAACATTTACTACATTTGGATATGGCGAAATCCAAACACCTACATTTGAAAATTTAGAACTTTTTACCGCAAAATCTGGTGATTCAATTATTGATGAAATCTATGATTTTTCTGATAAAGGAGGGAGAAAGCTTGCTCTGCGACCAGAACTCACTGCTCCTGTGATACGTTTCTATGTAGAAAAACTGCAGATGGAGCCAAAACCGCTTAAGTTGTTTTATTTTGGCAGCTGTTTTCGATACGATCGACCTCAGAAAGGAAGATACCGAGAATTTCAACAAGCAGGATGTGAAATAATAGGAGCAGATACACCAGAAGCATATGCTGAACTCATTGCTCTAGCATACAATCTTTTAAAAAATGTTGGTCTAAAAAATATTACACTAAATATCGGAAACTTAAACATTATAGACAGTATGTTTACCAAGATTAGCATATCAAAAGATTGCAAAAAAGAACTTTTACCGTTAATTGACAAATCTCAATTTGAAGATGTATACACAGTCCTACTTGACGAAGGTGTTAGTAAAGAAACTGCAGATCTGTTTATTGACATACTGCAGACATCTGAGATCAACAAGATTGAAAAATTTATTAAAGATGACAATTCTGCAGTTGAAAAACTCTCAAATTTAAAAAAGATACTTGATCTTTTAAAAAACTCATTTAAAGTAGAAAAATACCAAATAAAAATGAGTATTGTTCGAGGGCTTGACTACTATAAAGGACTTGTCTTTGAAATAGATGCACCAGTACTTGGAGCAGAAAAACAACTCTGCGGCGGGGGAGCATATGATCTAGTCAGCCTTTTTGGAGGAAGAGATACTGCAACAGCTGGTTTTGCAATAGGTTTTGACAGAACTATTCTCGCACTTGATGCAGAACAATTTGTCTTTCCCACACCAAAAACCGATGTATATATCATACCAGTTAATGAAGAGATGACAGAAAAATCAATTGAAATAGCTCAACAGTTACGAAAAGAAGGAATCATAACAGAAGTCGATCTCTTACACCGAGGAGTTGGTAAATCTTTGAAACATGCAAACTCAAAAAATAGTGAAAAGGCAATCATCATAGGATCTAAAGAGCTTGAAAAAGATTCTGTGACACTTAGAGATATGAAAACAGGAGATCAACAGCTTGTAAAAATAGCAGAGATACTTGCAAAACTAAAAAATAATTGAACTTAGTATGAAAAAACATGTTTTTATAATAGACACCTCAGCAATTCTTTCAGGAAAACCCATAAGTTTAGGAGAAGCAGCAATGATTACATCACCTGCTGTATCTGAAGAGTTGAAACCAGGAGGACGAGATTATCGTGCGTTTCAGTTTCTTTTAGAGAAAGGTCTTTCCATTATATCTCCTTCAAAAGAATCATTAGATACCATACAAAAAACTGCTGAAGAAACCGGCGATAAAGATAGATTATCAACTGCAGATATTGAAATACTTGCTTTAGCATTAGATATAAACAAAGAGGCCGGTAAAGAGGCAGTTATTTTAACGGATGATTATTCAATACAAAATATTGCCAGTACTTTAAATATAAAATATCAAAGCTTTTCTCAAAGAGGGATAATAAAAAAATTTAATTGGCAATATCGTTGTCCAGGATGCAGAAAACAGTTCAACAAATCTGTTAAAATATGTCCGATATGTGGAACAGAAACAAGGCTTTCAAGAGTTCGTGAAAAGTAGTGAATATTCATGAATGTCAAAGATTTAAAAAAAATGTTTTTACAATTCTGGCGAAATGATAACAAGAAAATAGTGTTTATTCGAGATATTTCTGTAATATTACTAACAATTTTTGTTGTATTACTGCTTCTTTGGACATATACCGGACAATGGTTTGCTGCCCCAATCGTCGCTATTGAATCAGGAAGCATGGAACATACGCCACCTATGTTTTCAACAGACCCCCCATTTGGACGTCTGGGGACAATAGACGCAGGAGACATGGTACTTGTACAGAAAGTGTATTCGAGAAATGATATCGCTATTCATGGCGGTGATTTAGGAGGCGCTCAAGCAAAAAACGGATGGCAATCATACGGAGACTACGGTGATGTAATCATCTATCATCCAGATGGGAATATGAAGATCACACCGGTAATTCATCGGGCGATGTGCTGGGTTGATGTAGAAATAAACGATCATCAGAGAAGATATACTATAAAAGAATTTGGAATTTATAATGAAACATCAATTGGCCCTATCCCTGAATTAGGTCTTGATCGTTCTGTTAAACCCGATTGGGAACATTCAGGTTTTCTCACAAAAGGAGATAATAATGAACTATTTGATAATCTCCCAGATCAAGGCATCTATGAATCTTCCCAACCAGTTAAACTTGAATGGATATCAGGAAAAGCAAGGCTTGAAATCCCCTGGTTTGGCACAATTAATCTATTTTTTGCAGATATACTGAACGGCACAAATAATGTAGGTAACGTACATGGAGATTGCTTAACATGTCTTGGCATAGTAATAGCAATACTTGTGTCAATACCAATATTACTAGATATCAAAGACTATTTGGAACAAAAGAAAAAAGACAAAGTATAAAATCAATTTGAGAAAACCTCACACATTTTCTGTCAAAGTTTTAGAAGCTAGAAGATCGGCGAAAAGGTTTAAATGGACTTATTATTGTCGAGGATGTGGAAAGTAGTTCAGAGAATCAGTAAAAATCTGTCACATATATAGTAAAACAAAGCTTTCAAGAACTCATAAAAAGTAGTGAAGATATCATGAATCCCAAAGAAAAAATTTTACAATTCTGGAGAACCGACAACGCAAAGATAGTCTTCATGCGAGATATCGTCGTAGCATTACTTGCAGTTTTAATTGTATTACTTCTCCTGTGGACATATACAGGGCAATGGTTTGAAGCACCAATGGTTGCAATTGAATCAGGGAGCATGGAACATCCCGACAACCCACCCTTTGGAAGAGTTGGAACAATAGACGCAGGAGATATGGTGCTCGTACAGAGAATATATACTGTTGATGATATCATCACCCATGGTGGCAATCTAGGAGGCGCTCAAGCTGAGAACGGATGGCGATCTTATGGTGATTATGGCGATGTACTTATCTACAAACCCTTAGGAAAAGAAGATACACCTCAGATAATTCATCGAGCTATGTGCTGGGTTGAAGTCAATAACAAAGGAAATACAACAACATATACCATTGCAGAATACGGCGTTTTCAATGAAGAAACACTTGACATACCTGAACTTGGATTAAACCATAAAAAACCGACATGGACCCATTCAGGATTTCTCACGATGGGAGATAACAACAATGTCATCGATCAAATCTCATCTATTTGTCCTCAACCACTAAAACTGGAATGGATTTCAGGAAAAGCAAGACTTGAAATCCCGTGGCTTGGCACAATCAATCTTTTTTTTGATGATCTCCTCTCAGATAAACTGTTCTCTGATAGAAGTACAGTAGGTAACGTCCATGAAGATTCTTTGATATGTTTAGGAATCCTTATAGCTATACTTATTTCAATACCAATAGTACTAGATGTCAAGGACTACTTTATGGAGAAGAAAAAGCAACAACCATAGTTATTCTCTTCTTTTCAAAGTTTATACCAATCTGGATAAAACATATATAGTATGGGATCCTCTACTTTTGCATCCAAGAACCCTTTCAAACGTAAAATACATGAATCGCAACGACCGCAAGCTTTTTCACCTCCCTGATAACAAGACCAGGTTTTTTCAAAAGGAACATCAAGCATCATTCCTTTTTTAATAATATCGCCTTTGGATAAACTCAATAATGGAGCAATAATCTCGACAGGATTACCCTCAACACCTTTTTTAGTAGCGAGATCCGCCATATTTTGATATGCCTTAAGATATTCAGGTCTACAATCGGGATATCCTGGGAAATCAATTGCATTTGCTCCTAGAAATATTGCATCTGCATCAAGTGTTTCTGCATACGCAAGTGCCAAGGAGAGAAAAACAGTATTTCTAGCGGGAACATAAGTAGAAGGAATCTTTTTACCAATCTCACCAAGATCATGATCAACCTCAGGAATAATCTTTTTATCAGTAAGTGATGAACATCCAAACTGCCCTAAATCTAAATCAAAAAAAATATGATCAACAACACCTGCAACCTTGCCAATATTTTCAGCACAAACAAGTTCTTTATCATGCCTTTGGCCATATCGAAAAGAAAGGCCATATATCTCATATCCGCTATCCTTTGCAATAAAAGAAACAACACAGGAATCAAGCCCGCCAGAGATAAGACATACTGCTTTTTTAGCCATAACTTTAACCTATAAAAACCCTTAAGTGCAATAATGAAATAATATATGTGAGTGAAGAGAAGAAGATGTTGCTTTATTCATTTTTCTCACTTTCCTTTATCCAGCCTCTGCCATTGCATTTAGGACATTGAATGATTTCATCATCTTTTAATGTTGTTGCCATTTTCAATCCTCCGTAAACAACCCATCAAATATTGCCCATTTCTTCTTTTTTTCTTTTCATATCTTTTTTGTTACATTTATCACAGTTTTTATCCATAGGAAAACATTTAAATTAAAACAGTCTATACAATGTGATAGTAGGGAGGAAAATAGATAA
>JAIWHQ010000043.1:0-9712 GCA_048629575.1 Thermoplasmatota archaeon
TCTATCAGGGTCCGGTACTGTCAGCTGTTGTGAAACAACAGTACAAACGTCATTTTGCAGGTGATGCTCCCGGATTGGCTGGCAAAGGTTTCTTTGATCTTGATAAGGACCCGCGTGAAGAGCATCCTTTAATGGCGCAATTTCTTTGGGCATGGCCGGCATTTGACCACATGAAAGCTAGACATGAAGCACAGATCAAAAAGTATCCGCACACACCTGTAACACGCGGTGAACCATATACTGGACTTGAACTTCTTAAAGAAAGATAATAGTTGTTTTTATCTTCCATAGCTTTATTGTAAATGTTCCATTGTTTTTTTGTTTCACCGATTTTTTCAAGTTTTGCATGAATGCCATCTTCTGAAAACGTTATAGTTGCTTCTTTTTGAAATTGTGGATTACTGCGGAATTTTCTTGCAGGGAGTACATAGTAACGTATCATGGTTATGGCAATAAGAATGAGACCTAACGATATGAAGAAAATACCATAGTAGATTTTATTCATATAAAACAAATAGACAAAGCCAAAAATAAAAGCAAATACATAAATTGTTATTGGAATTATTCTAATGCCACAAAAAAAGAACTTACGCGACATATTTACAAACTCTTTTTCTTCATATTTAATTTTTAAAGTTATCTCTATCATGGTTTCCATCAAAGATATGATTACCTTGCTTTATATCTTTTGGAGAAACAGATTTTATAAGTGATTAACTGTTACAAAACTGTAGATTCGGGAAAGGAAAATGAATGAATAAATATCTAGTAATATTTGGAATTGCTGTTCTGATAATTGTTGTTGTATTCACGGTATATTTTCTAAATCAAAATGAATCAGATAGATTTGTAGGAACATGGAAATCAGATGATGGTTTACAAATGAATTTTTATTCAAATAGTTCTTATTTTGTAACTCCAACCATTTATGGGAAATATTCAATAAAAGATGGAAAATTACAGCTTTCTGTAGATGGTGGGACTCCTTATACTATGGATTACGAATTTTCAAATGATTATCAGACTCTCACAATTATTAATCCCGATGGTGATGATGCAATTCTTATAAAACAATAAAGATAAAATTTAGCATGAAATAAAAGGAATGCGCGAAAAAACGTATCTCAAAACATATTTAAAGGGATAAAATGTTCAATAATTAAGTTGGAGGATGAAAGAAATGAAAAAGATTATGGTATGTATTTTTGTTTGCCTATTTTTAATAAATTTTATTCCAACAGCATCAAGCTCAGAAAGCTCTTCTCCTCTGGGCTATGGTCCATGGAAGGTTTATGGACTATTTCCTTCTGTTTCTGAGGATGGAATTACATGTTTTTTAATAGGTCCACTCCTTGGAGTAACTACTCTAAATATATCTAGATTTAATGGACATATTGGAATTTTTTTTATTTTTGGAGAATATCAATGGTTTGAAGATGGTCCACCAGCACTTCCATAGTATTACAATTAACACAATTTATGAGTTAAGCTTATAATACAATAATATTTTAGCAGTTATAAGCAAAAAAATGGAGGCACTAATATTATGGACAACAGTATATATGAAGCAATACTTTCAAGACGAACTATTAGGCGTTTCAAACAAAAACCTGTTGATGTCAAGCTTTTAAAAAAATTTGTTAATGCAGCAAGAGTAGCGCCGTCTGCAGCAAATCTACAGCCGTTAGAATACTTTATCATAAGTGAAAAAAAACTATGTGCCCGAGTCTTTGAGACCCTTGGTTGGGCAGGATACATTAAACCGAAATGGACGCCAGATGAATCTGAACGGCCAACAGCATATATTGTGATTCTTGTACGAGAAGATCTTAACAAATATTACAAATGGGATGTCGGACTTTCTGCTGAAAATATAATGCTTGTGGCAGAAGAAGAAAACATTGGAAGCTGTATCCTACTTAACATTAACCGAAAGAAACTAAGAGAAATACTAGGTATTCCTGATTCTTTATACATCGATTCAGTTATTGCTTTGGGATATAAATCTGAAACTGCAATAATGGAGGATATGGTTGATTCTGTAGAATACTATCGAGATGAAAACAAGGTGTTGCATGTTCCGAAAAGAAAAATTACAGACATTTTACATATAAACACGTTCTAATGTTCATCTGGTAGCTTCTCTTTTTTATAGGAAATGCAGTATTTTTTTGGATAAATCAAAAACATTTAAAATATCTGTTTTTGATATCGTTAATTATGCGAGAATACAAAATAAAAAGAGGACATAACGCAGATGTTGAACAGTTGATTTCTTCCTACTTTGGTGCAAAAGGTGACGTCTACAAAGGCATTGAGTTTACTGTAGACGGCATGGGTAACATTACGATGAGGCAGGAAAAAAATTCTCTTTTCATAGATATTGTGCCGCCAAAGATCGTATCTGGTGACTATAGCATTATAAAGAAATGGAATACATTTCTTCTTGAAGCAACCGGAAAAGGTGTCAAAGAAAGGAAAAAAGATTTTAATAAAATCAAATAAATAAAGTCCTTATTTTTTTACTTTTTTCCAGTCATCAAGAAATCGTTTAATGCCTACATCAGTTAATGAGTGTTTCACCATTTTTCTAATGATTCCTGGAGGAATTGTAGCGATATCTGCACCAAGTCGTGCTGCATCTATGACATGGATTGGATGTCTGATACTTGCAACGATTACTTCTGTTTTGATATCATAGTTGGTGAAGATGTCCATGATTTCTTCGACTATTTGCATGCCTTCCTGTCCGATATCGTCAAGCCGTCCGATAAAAGGGCTTACAAATGTTGCACCTGCTTTTGCTGCTAGAAGTGCCTGATTTGCTGAGAAGATGAGTGTCACATTTGTTTGTATTTTTTCGTTACTAAGCGTTTTCACTGCCTTTAATCCTTCAGAGTTCATAGGTATTTTTATTGCAATGTTTTTTCTATGTTTCTGTACAATCTTTGCAACTATTCCTTTGGCTTCTTTCACCATGTCTTCTGCTTTTTCACTGACTACTTCAAGGCTTATAGGTCCATCGACGATGTCAAAGATTTCATCGATTATTTCATTAAATGATCGTCCGCTCTTTGCCATTAAGGTGGGATTTGTTGTCACACCATCTATTATGCCCCATGATGCAAGTTCTTTAATTTCGTCTAGATCTGCTGTGTCAATAAATATTTTCATAATGCCTCACTTTAGGCTCTGTTATCATATTTTTGTTCATAACTTTTTGGTATATTTACTGTTCATTTGTTTCCTTTAATTTTGAAGTGTAATATCTATTTTTAGATATATTTGAAAAAACCAAAACATATATATATTTAAGTATACATTACCTTGCTTGTTGGGAGGGGATATATGCCTCTAACTCGGAAAGCACGTCTTGTGGGAAGTAGTCTTGTAATCACCATCCCTAGTCAACTTGCATTGGCTAATGACATAAATGATGGAGATACACTTGAAATTATTCCTACCGGAATTGCAGAATTTAAAATACGAAAGATAAAGAAATAAGAAATCATTGCTTTTACAGGTATACATAAGCAGTCTAGGAATGTTGTATCGTTGTACCAAATAATGGCTGTTTTATTTTAACATTTGACAGAGTGTGCTAGAAACATTTATATAGATATAGTCTCAATATAAGGTAGGGGAAAACTATGAAGAAAATAATACCAATATTATTAATTGGAATGTTTGTCCTTGGTGGACTTGAAGCTGGTGCTTTATCTGAAATAAAAGAAAATACATTAATGGAAAAAACAGAAATCATCACTCTATCCAATCCAACTATTATTGAAGTTGACAAATATATTTCGGTAGAACTTTCTGAAGCCACATCATTATTAATGAATGCAGGTGAGCCTGTATTACCAAAGATTACAAAAGTGTATACTCTACCAGTTGGTTCGAATGTTAAGGATGTTTCTGTTGAATTCTCAAATAGCAATAAAGAGGTGCTTTCTAGAGAGATACGTCCTGCTCCTGAGCCAATTATTGAAGGAAAGGATATCAAAAAACCTTTGAAAAAATCTGAGGTTGTATATTCAAGCAATGAATTATACCCTGAGAGTTCATTTAACTATAGAATAGCTTCTGGGCGGTATAGAAACGAGCATGTAATGTTTCTCATTGTTACTTGTTATCCTATCAGGTATTCACCTGCAGAGAACTTATTATTGTCTTATAACGATATCGAGATCAAGTTTTCATATGAGAAACCATCAAATCCTGCTACAACCAATGACGGATATGACTTACTAATTATTGCTCCATCTGAATTTTCAGCAAAACTTCAACCACTCATTGATCATAAAAACAATTATGGCATGAATACAAATCTTGCCACTCTTGAAGAAATATATGCAGGTCCTACGCAGGGTCGTGACGAGCAGGAAACCATCAAGTTGTTCATAAAAGAAGAATTTGACGAGAATCAGATAACCTATGTTCTTTTAGTAGGTGGTCAGAAAGGACAACGTAAAGAATGGTATGTTCCTGTAAGAAATACAAACAACTATGCTGGAAGTCCTTTTGAAAAAGGTGTTGATAGCGATCTCTACTATGCAGATCTATATAAAGAAAATGGAACTGTGTTTGAAGATTGGGATTCAAATGAAAACGATATTTTTGCAGAATACAGACCAGCTGGAAAAGATATTATCGATGGAATTCCTGATGTTTATGTTGGAAGACTTGCCTGCAGATCAAAACGTGAAGTTACAACACTAGTTAACAAAATCATCGACTATGAAAGCAGTAAAGCCGATGACTCATGGTTTAAAAATATGATTCTTATCGGTGGAGATACATATCCTGACAGCGGGCATCCTTTAGGATATGAAGCAGAAATTGATACCAATGTTTCAGCAAGCTATATGACTGGTTTTAGTTTTGAAAGACTCTGGGCATCAACTGGAGCTCTTACCGGGCAAGATGTTGTCGAACAATCAATCAATGATGGTGCAGGATTTATACATATGGCAGGTCATGCAAATCCATCAGTTCTTGTGACTCATCCACCGCAAAGTGAAGATACAATCACAATTCTTAGAATGTATAATATATATGCGCCTTTACATATAAACCCAAGATTGCGAAACAAAGATAAACTTCCAGTAGTAGTCATTGGCGGATGTCATAACAGCCAGTTTAATGTAAGTATGCGAAACATCCTTCTTGGTATTCGTGATGAGGGATTTATGGAATACTTTAATTATAGCTTCTATAAGATGGAATGGGTTCCGAAATGTTTCAGCTGGTGGCTCATAAGCAAAGCAAATGGTGGCGTTATTGCTGCAATGGGAAACACTGGCCTTGGCATGGGTCTACCAGGATTTGATTATCCAAATGGACTTGACGGCTGGCTACTTCCACGGTTCTTCTACAACTATGGACAACTTGGTGCAGAGCATGCAGGCGCGGCACATAGTGCAGCAGTTGCAGATTATGCCCTTGAATTTGACATTAATTCTAATGATGCAGATCGGCAGATGATTGAACAATGGCCGCTTCTCGGTGACCCGAGTCTGATGATTGGTGGATACGACTAAGAAACGTCCTCATCATCTTTTCTCTTTTTTCCCTTCTTTTTATAATACGATTCTTTTTAACGTTTATAAATTGGGATTTAATATGAGATAGCAAAGGACGGAGTCCTATTGATAGACATAGTATCTGATAAAACGTTTCATTTCAACAGGCTTGAAATAGATATTCATCCTGATGTGTATGATCCATCTGAGGATTCATTTCTGTTACTGGAAGCTTTACAAATTGCTCCTCGAGAGGTAGTACTTGAGATCGGAACCGGCTGTGGCTTGATAGCCTTAGAATCTGCTCACTATGGGGCACACGTGGTGTGTACTGACATTAATCCTTTTGCAGTAAGACTTACGAGAAATAATATACAGAAAAACAAACACTTACTTATTGGCAGTATTGAAGTGCGAAAAGGTGATCTTTTTACAGTGATAAAAAAAGAAGAGCTTTTTGATATAATTTTATTCAATCCACCGTATCTTCCAACATCTGAAAAGGAAAAGGTTGATAGATGGTTTGATATGGCAACTGATGGCGGTAAAGATGGTCTTGCTGTTACAAAAAGATTTCTAAAAGATGTACAGAAATATCTTTCTTCTAATGGTCGTGCTTATTTTGTATTTAGTTCTCTTTCTGATCGATCAAAACTTGAAGAATACCTGAAGAAAGAAACATTACGATATGAAGTAGTTTTAAGTAGTAGGTTTCATGATGAGTCTTTAGATATCTACTGTGTATATTCCTAAAAAACCGTATTTTATTAATAGCCATATACGGTTTGGCAGACACCATAATTTTATATTTCATTCTTCATTAACCTAAAAAGTTATCTTTTCAAATGGAGATATCAAAAAAAATGAACGATGATTATTACCCATGGGGTGGTGAATTCACTGCCTGTTCACCTGATGGATGCATTGCTGTTGTCCTCTTAAATATCGAGTATACTCCGTCTGATAGGGTTGCGATCTATGGGTCTTTGAAAACAGAAAATATAGGTGTCGAAAAAATTGTTGCAAACGTGATATCAAATCCGTATATCAGGTATCTTGTTGTTTGCGGTGATGATATCAGAGGTCATCGTTCAGGAAGCTCCCTTGTTGCTTTAAATAAAAACGGTATTGATGAGCAACATAAAATTATTGATGCTCTTGGGGCAATTCCGTATATTGAGAATCTTAATGAAGGAGCAATAGATCGATTTCGCGATCAAGTTGAAATCGTTGATCTTCTTGGTGTTAAAGATAAAAAGACGATTGATAAGACAATAGATGAATATATACAGAAATCTCCTTCCTCGTTTGGAGAGCCATATATTGCGATACAGATAAAACCAGAGGCAACGGTGGTTTTAGATGATAAACGGGCGCTACATTCAAAAATTGTACTAAATTATATGGGTAAGGTTGAAAAAAGAGGTAACTAGTATGTTTTCGTTTACAAAAGATCAAAAAGTTTTAGAAATTTCAGGTGTGAAGATTGGTGGGCAGCCAGGAATGTTTCCTACGGTTCTTTTCGGCGGTTTATTTTTCAAAGGCGAACCTGATTATAAAAAAACAGAGCAACTCCTTGATAACATGTTGGATCTCAGCAATAGAACTGGTAATCCTGCAATTCCTGATTTTTTTATAAAAAAAGAGGAGTATATAGATGGAATCATCGATTTTATTAAGGATGTTCTTCCGAAGAGTCATCCGTTTTCTATAGATGTTATTGAGCCGTCGATTAAGATAAAAATATTAGAGGCTCTCTCTGAAAATAATCTTCTCTCACAAACCATATATAATTCGATTCATGTGGGCGTAACAGATGAAGAACGCGATGCATTAAAAAGGTATACTCCTGAGATGGCGATACTTGTTGCTTTTAACCCAAAGGATAAATCTCCTGATGGTAAAATCGAGGTACTTGAAAACGGAGCGCATCTTATTGATACAGGGCTTTTTGATGTCGCCAGAGATGTTGGTATTAAAAAAATCCTTGTTGATACCGCTGCTCTTGCACCAGGAGATAACAGTGGTGCAGCTATTGCTGCAATACCTGTAATTAAGGAGGAATATGGGCTTCCAACGGGTTGTGCGATTCATAACGTTGTTGAAAAATCAAGATGGCTTGAGGATTTTAAACAGGTACGAAAAACAGTTGATGTTTCTTCAAATGTTAACATCCCGCTTTTTGGAGGAGATTTTGCCATATTTGGATCGGTAGAGAATTCTGATATGGTTTTTCCAGTGATTGCGTGGCAGGATATTTTGATATCTGAATATGCAGAAAACTATTTTGGAATAACTCCTGATGAGGATCATCCGCGGAGGAAACTTTCTAAATGAAAACGGGAATTAAGACTTGTGTCATTGGTTCTTATCCAGCGTCTATAGATTCTATGGAGTTTATGCATAATTATTATAATCAACAAGAAATCTCTTGGGATAAATATGTTTCTAGTGCTGTAAATGATATGGTTGATGCAGGTATCGATATTGTTTCAGATGGACAGACACGTGATCCGTTTATCCAGATTTTTACAAGGAAACTGAGAGGATGTCGAATTAGAGATAGAACCGAAATAGTTGATACAATAGAGTATACCGGTCCAATTACTGTTGAGGATCAGAAGTATGTACGAAGCATTCTTCCCAAAGATAAAGAATTAATCGGTGTTCTCACAGGTCCTTATACGTTATGTCAGTCATGTGTTGATCTTTATTATAATGATGAGAAACAGGTTGCTTTTGATTTCGCCAAAGCACTTAAACAAGAAGCAAAAACGTTGCAGAAACATGTCGATATGATCAGTATTGATGAGCCGTTTTTTTCAAACGTTCTCCCTG
The DNA here is from genome assembly GCA_048629575.1 of Thermoplasmatota archaeon. GTDB lineage: Archaea > Thermoplasmatota > E2 > DHVEG-1 > DHVEG-1 > JAUWYM01. Next base: position 8,364 of record JAIWHQ010000043.1, read on the forward strand.
AATATGGGCAAGAGTTACTTAAGGTTATTACAAAAAATATTTCATGTCCCATCCGTCTTCATGTCTGTGGGGATGTCTCTTCTATAATACCTGATCTTCTTGAGATGCCTGTCGATATTTTGTCTCATGAGTTTAAGGCATCACCACAATTATTTGATGCGTTTAAAAAATATGATGTCTCTAAAAATATTTGTCTTGGTAGTGTTCGTTCTGATGATATGCGAGTTGAATCTGTTGAAGAAATTAATGGTCATATAGAGAAGGCACAGCAAATCTTTGGAGACAAGATTGTTCAGCTTGCACCTGATTGTGGACAGAAGTTACTTCCCAGAGATGTTGCGTTTATGAAGTTGAAAAACCTTGTAGAGGCAGGTGAAGAAGTTTATGGTTGATAAAAAGGTTCCTTTGATACATGCTGAAAAAACACCACAAAAAGATGTTGTTTTAGATAGTGAGGGGTTTTTTGTAATTGAGGTTCACGATAAAGAAATCATTGTTGAATATTATTCAAATGTCTATAAGGGCAGAAGGATTGTCTCTGGTAGTCTTGAGAAGGTTTTTTCAGGAGATAAGGCAGATGCGTTATCTGACACCATCGTTAGATATATGCCTCATCTTAGAGCAGAACATTATATGTATCTTGGACGAGAGCTTCAGAGAGCTCAATGTGCTCTTGAGAAAAACAAAAAATATGTTCAAGGCGGATGCTAGCATCAGGATTCGAGCATGTAAATGACGTCACATTTATGTGTTTTATATCTGTTGAACATTGTTTGTTTTTGAAAATATTCGAATCGATTTTTCGGCTCTAAAAAAAAGAGTAAGAAGGGAGATTTGCTTTATAGCCCTAGCAGATGCCTTAGTATCGGAAATGCATTTGGGAATCGTTCCAATAGCCATTGAATAAATGGATATTGAACTTGTTGGTTTACTGGTGTTGCTAGACTGACATCAATGATACAGTAATCATCTGGGTCTTCACTGTTAACAAGGACAACTTCGCCAGTGAATGTCTCTTCTGGTTCATCAGGAGCAACAATATATACATCAACAACAATTCCATGGAATGCCTCTAAATCATTTCCACTGTATGGGTAAAAACTCCAGTCACCCCAATCTGGGAAGGATTCAATCTCCCAATCTAATAAAGAATCTGGATCGCCATTGTTTAAAACACTAATAATGCCAAATACAATATCCCCACGTGTTACATCTGTCCAGCTAAGGCTACCACTGCAATCAAGATCAGAAATATTTCCACCACTCCACGGAGCCATCAATGGATAACGATCCTGGTTACTCCCACCAGATATATTGTAAGGTATGTCTCCAATACCATCACCATCGTT